>JAEWJG010000284.1 GCA_023386675.1 Actinomycetes bacterium | reverse complement strand
CCGCTGCACGACGCGCGGCGGGGGCCCGACCCACGGGAGAACCGCAATGACCACCACCGCCACACGGGAGTCCGCAGCCGCGACCCCGACCACGCCTCGCCGCGACGACCGCGGAGGCCTCACCTTCAAGCAGCGGCTGAGCCGCTTCGACGTCAAGGCGTCGCCGTACTTCTACGTGGCGCCGTTCTTCGTCCTGTTCGGGCTCGTCGGGCTGTTCCCGTTGATCTACACGTTCGTCGTCTCGCTGAACAACTGGAACCTGCTGACCGGGCCGGGCGAGTGGGTCGGCTTCAAGAACTACGCGACCGAGCTGACCGATCCGTTCTTCTGGAACTCGCTGTTCAACACGATCAGCATCTTCCTGCTCTCCGCCATCCCGCAGCTCGTCGCCGCCGTCTTCATCGCCGCGATCCTCGACCAGAACCTGCGGGCCAAGACGTTCTGGCGGATGCGCGTCCTGCTCCCCTACGTCGTCACCCCGGTCGCCGTGACCCTCATCTTCTCGAGCGCCTTCGACGAGAAGTACGGTCTGATCAACAACATCATCCAGGCGCTCGGGCTCGACCCGGTGATGTGGAAGACCGAGACGCTCCCGTCGCACATCGCGATCGCCACCATGGTCAACTGGCGCTGGACGGGCTACAACGCGCTCATCCTGCTCGCCGCCATGCAGGCGGTCCCGCGCGACATCCACGAGTCGGCCGCCCTGGACGGCGCCGGGTCGTTCCGCCGCTTCTTCTCGATCACGCTGCCGAGCATCCGCCCGACCATGATCTTCGTCATCATCACGGCGACCATCGGCGGCCTGCAGATCTTCACGGAGCCGAAGCTGTTCAACCCGTCGAGCGCTGTGCCCGGCGGACCGCAGCGGCAGTACCAGACCACCGTGCTCTACCTCTGGGACATGGCCTTCAACCGGCAGAACTTCGGCAAGGCCTCGGCCATCGCCTGGCTGCTGTTCCTGCTCATCGTCATCTTCGGCGTGCTCAACTTCCTGATCTCGCGCCGGATCGCCTCCACCGAGACCCGTCTGCATCGCAGGCGCACGACGAGGCGCCTGCAGGCGTCGCGCATCCTGGCCGCCGCGAGCGAGGAGAAGAACCTGTGACCGCCACCGCCACCCGCCCCACCCGCGATGCCCGTACCCGCGCGCCGAAGCGCAAGGCGCTCGGGATCGACCGCCGGCCCGGCTTCCTGACCTACGGCATCCTGCTGGCCGTGTTCCTCGGCGGCGCCTACCCGCTGTGGTGGTCTTTCGTCGCCGGGTCCAGCGACAGCACGGTGCTGACCTCGACCTGGCCGCCGTTCCTGCCGGGCGGGCAGTTCTGGACGAACATCGGCCAGGTGCTCGACACCGTCCCGTTCTGGCTGGCGCTCGGGAACTCGATCATCGTCGCGACGGTGATCACCCTGTCCGTCGTCGTGTTCTCGACGCTCGCCGGCTACGCGTTCGCGAAGCTGCGCTTCCGCGGGCGCGAGGGGCTGATGGTGTTCGTGGTCGCGACGCTGGCCGTCCCGACGCAGCTGGGCATCATCCCGCTGTTCATGGTGATGAAGCAGTTCGGCTGGACCGGGACGCTCGGCGCGGTCATCGTGCCGACCCTCGTCACGGCGTTCGGCGTGTTCTTCATGCGCCAGTACCTCGTCGACGTCATCCCGGAGGAGCTCATCGAAGCCGCCCGCGTGGACGGTGCGAACATGATCCGCACCTTCTGGCACGTCGGCGTCCCGGCTGCCCGTCCCGCCATGGCGATCCTCGGGCTGTTCACCTTCATGACCGCATGGACCGACTACCTCTGGCCGCTGCTCGTCGCCCCGCAGAATCCCACCCTGCAGGTCGCGCTGAGCCAGCTGCAGTCGGCGAAGTACGTCGACTACTCGATCGTGCTCGCCGGAGCCGTGCTCGCCACCATCCCCCTGCTGATCCTCTTCGTGCTCGCCGGCCGGCAGCTGGTCTCCGGCATCATGGCCGGCGCGGTGAAAGGCTGAGAATGAACCGCACCTGGCCCACGGGCTTCCTCTGGGGCTCGGCCACCGCCGCCGCGCAGATCGAGGGCGCCGCCCACGAGGGCGGCAAGGAGGACTCGATCTGGGATGCGTTCGCGCGCGTCCCTGGCGCGATCGCCGGTGGCGACACCCCGGAGGTCGCGGTCGACCACTACCGCCGGATGCCGGAGGACGTGGCGCTCATGGCGTCCCTCGGGCTCCAGTCCTACCGGTTCTCGACCTCGTGGGCGCGGGTGAAGCCCGGCGACCGCTTCGTGAACGCGGAGGGTCTGGCGTTCTACGACCGGCTGGTGGACGAGCTGCTCGGCGCGGGCATCCTGCCCTGGCTGACGCTGTACCACTGGGACCTGCCGCAGGCGCTGGAGGAGACGGGTGGATGGGCGAATCGCGACACCGCATACCGGTTCCGCGACTACGCGGTAGCGGTGTACGACGCGCTCGGCGACCGGGTGGACCACTGGACGACGTTCAACGAGCCGCTGTGCTCGTCCCTGATCGGGTACGCGGGCGGTGAGCACGCCCCCGGGCGGCAGGAGCCGCGCGCGGGACTGGCCGCGCTGCACCACCAGCACCTGGCGCACGGCCTGGCGGTCACCGAGC
>JAEWJG010000280.1 GCA_023386675.1 Actinomycetes bacterium | reverse complement strand
GTGGAACCTCGTCATCACGGGCGCGCTGATCTCGATCGTGCCGCTCATCGTCTCGTTCCTCACCCTCCAGCGCTACTGGCAGGGCGGCCTGTCCATCGGCAGTGTCAAGTGACCTTGCGCACCTCTCTCCCTTTCAGAACCAAGCACAATCAGGAGTCCCATGTCTGACACCCGCATCGCCCTCGACCGCTCCGCCCGCGTCGCGCCCCTCAATCGCCGCATCTTCGGCTCGTTCGTCGAGCACCTCGGCCGCTGCGTCTACGACGGCCTCTACGAGCCGGGACACCCGACCGCGAACGAGGACGGCTTCCGCCTCGACGTCGTGGACCTCGTCCGCGAGCTCGGGACGTCGACCATCCGCTACCCGGGCGGCAACTTCGTCTCCGGCTTCCGGTGGGAGGACTCGGTCGGCCCACGTGAGCAGCGCCCGGTCCGCCGCGACCTGGCCTGGCACTCGCTGGAGTCGAACCAGGTCGGCCTCGACGAGTTCTCGCGCTGGCTGAAGCTGACCGGCTCGGAACTGATGCTGGCCGTGAACCTCGGCACGCGCGGCATCCAGGCGGCCCTCGACCTGCTCGAGTACGCGAACCACCCGTCCGGCACGGCGCTGAGCGACCAGCGCATCGCCAACGGCACGCCAGAACCGCACGACATCCGGATGTGGTGCCTCGGCAACGAGATGGACGGCCCGTGGCAGACCGGCTACATGACCGCCGACGACTACGGCAAGCTCGCCGCACGCACCGCCGCCGCGATGAAGATGGCCGACAAGGACCTCGAGCTCGTGGTCTGCGGCTCCTCGGGCTCCGGGATGCCGACCTTCGGCGACTGGGAGCGGATCGTGCTGGAGCACTCCTACGAGCACGTCGACTACATCTCCGCGCACGCCTACTACCAGGAGCGCGGCGGCGACCTCGGCTCGTTCCTCGCGTCGTCGGTGGACATGCAGTACTTCATCGACACCGTCGCCACGACAGCCGACCACGTCGGCAACAAGCTCCGGTCGAAGAAGCGCATCCAGATCTCCTTCGACGAGTGGAACATCTGGTACCTCGACGAGCACAAGGCCTCGCAGGAGGTCAACGACGAGTGGCGCTACGCCCCTCGCCAGCTCGAGGACGTCTACTCCGTCGCCGACGCGGTCGTGCTCGGCAACCTGCTCATCACGCTGCTGAAGAACCACGACCGGGTGACCAGTGCGTCCCTCGCCCAGCTGGTGAACGTGATCGCGCCGATCATGACCGAGCCGGGCGGTGACGCATGGCGCCAGACGACGTTCTTCCCGTTCTCGGTCACGAGCCTCCTGGCCTCCGGCGACGTGCTGCGCCCGACCATCACGACCGGCACCTACGAGACCGCGGTCTACGGTGAGGCGGACCTGGTGGATGCCGTGGCCACGTTCGACGAGGCGACCGGTTCGGCCGCACTGTTCGCCGTCAACCGCAGCCAGACCGAGACGCAGACGGTGACCGTCGACGTGAGCGACCTCGGCGTCTCGGACCTGCGTGAGGCCGTCTCCCTCTGGGACGACGACCACTACGCGAAGAACACTCTGCAGGAGCAGACCCGCGTCGGACTGCGTCCGACCCCGCGCGCCGAACTCGCCGACGGCATCCTCAGCCTGGAGCTGCCGCCGGTCTCGTGGACCGGAGTCTCGCTGGGCTGACCCGCGGGCCCCTCAGCCCTTCCCCGCTGCGGCCGGCGCCGTGGTGGGGGAGGGCGACTGCAGCGCCTGGGGTATGAGCTTGCGGACCTCGTCGGCCTGCGCGGACAGCACCACCACATCCACCCGCCGGTTCTGGGCGAGGTCGTTGTCGGTCGTGCCCGTGAAGCCGTCGACCGGGCGGGCGGAGCCGTAGCTGACGGCCGCGATGCGGTTCTGCGGGAAGCCGTTCGTCTCCACCAGGTGACGGAGGACGCTCGTCGCGCGTCCGGCCGAGAGCTCCCAGTTGGTGGGATAGGGCGCCCCCGGCTGCCGGAGGTCGGCGTGGCCCTCCACCGAGACGTCGTACGACGCGGGAGCGAGCACCGGTCCGATGTCGTTGAGCACCCCGATCGCGCGCGCGCTCAGCTCCGCGCGGTTCGAGTCGAAGAAGGTGGAGTTGCCGACGAGCCCGATCGTGAGGCCGCGCGCGTCGATCTTCAGCTCCACCGCATCCTGCAGCCCGTCGCGGGTGAGTGCGGCCTGGATCTGGTCCTTGAGGTGCTGCAGGTTCTGCGCCTCCTGCTGGGCCAGTGCGAAGTCGGTCGACTTCCCCGACTCGTCGACGTGCTTCGGAGGCACGACGACGCCCTTGGCGGTGTCGACCTTCTGCGTCTTGACCTGGCCGAAGCCGGTCGCCAGCGAATCCTTCAGGGCCTCGAACTTCTTCGCGTCCACCGTCGACATCGCGAAGAGCACGATGAACATGCACATGAGCACGGTGACCATGTCCATGTAGGAGGCCATCCAGCGCTCCTCGTTCTCGTGCTCCTCCGGCTCTTCGTGCTTCTTGCGGCGGCGGGCGGACATCTCAGGCGGCTTCCTCGACGGGATCCTTCGCGCGACGTGCCGCCTTGGCCGGCTTCGACCCCGACTTCTCGGCGTCGCCACCGGGGACCATCGCGCGCAGGCGCTCGCCGAGGAGGCGCGGCTGGCTGCCGGCCTGCACCGCGAGGACGCCCTCCATCAGCAGGTTCATGCGCTCCACATCCAGCTCGGAGAGGCGGCGGAGTCGCGCGCCGAGCGGCAGCCAGAGGAAGTTGGCCGAGAGCAGGCCCCACAGGGTCGCCACGAAGGCGCTCGCGATCATCGGACCGAGCTGGCCGGGATCGGCCAGATTCTCGAGCACGTGCGTGAGCGAGACGACGGTTCCGATGATGCCGATCGTTGGCGCGTAGCCGCCCAGGGCGCTGAAGAACTTGGCCGCCACGCGGTCCTTCTTCGAGCGGGTGGCGATCTCGTCCTCCAGCAGCACGCGCAACTCGTCGCCGTCGGTGCCGTCGGCGATGTTCTGCAGCGCACGCTTGAGGAACGGGTCGTCGACACCCTCCGCCTCCTGCTCCATGGCGAGGAGTCCGTTCGCGCGTGCCTTCTCGGCCAGCCCGACGACCTGGTCGATCACCTGCTGCGGCGGCTCGATCTTGCCGCGGAACGCGCGGGGGAGCGCCTTCACCGCGACCAGGAAGTCCTTGATCGTGCCGCTCGCGATCCCGACGGCGATCGTGGCGCCGAAGACCAGCACCATGGGGGCCGGGAGCAGGAGGGAGTTGAGGTGCGCGCCCTCCATCGTCACCATCGCGACGACGGAGCCGAACGCGATGACGATGCCGATGATGGTTGCCGGGTCCATTTACTTCTTCCTTGCTCGCAGGGGGACGGCGCGGGCCTCGGGGTGAGCCTCCACCGCTTCGTCGTCTTCCAGCCCGGTCAGCGCCACGAGTCCCAGCGGCGGCGCGGGCACGGGGCGCGGGCCGGAGACGGGGAGGTCGTGGGCGAGTGCGATCACGCGCGCCCGGTACGCGGCGATCTTCTCGATCACTTCGGACAGGGTCTCGGTGACGATGAACTTCGCCCCGTCGACCATGACGAGAGTGGTGTCCGGACTGGCGTGGATGCGCTCGATCAGGTCGGGGTTGACCGCGAACTGGGTGTCGTTCAGTCGGGTGACGACGATCATGGGCGCGAATCCTGGTCTCGGCTCCGGGTGAGCCGTCACGTCCCCCTATCGGCGCGCCGCGGTCGGTCGTTAGGGGGACCGGGTATCCTGGCGCGCCGCCTAACGAGACGGCCGCGCCTGCCGATAGACCCATCCGTGACCATCGTGCAGGCCTTCGCGCCGGACGCCATCGAGGCGCCGGTCTACGACTTCCGGCGGCCGACGACGCTCGCGCGCGAGCACTCGCGCGTGCTCGAGCTGGCCTTCGAGACGTTCGCCCGGCAGTGGGGGACGCAGCTGACCGCGAAGGTCCGCGTCCTGAGCCAGGTCGAGGTCGACACGGTCCAGATGCAGACCTACGACGAGTACGCGGCGTCGCTGCCGCCCACGACCGCCATGGTGCTGTGCGAGCTGGAGAACGTGGCGCCGAAGGCCGTCATCCAGTTCCCCACCGTCGCCGCCCTGTCGTGGGTGAACGCGATGCTCGGCGGACAGGGCACGCCGGTCGACCACGAGCGCACCTTCACCCAGATCGAGCACGCGCTGGTGCGGCGGCTGATGGATGACGCCCTGGAGGACCTCCGGTACTCCCTCGGGTCGCTGCTGACGACCGCGATCGGTGTCGACGCCATCCAGTACAACTCGCAGTTCGCGCAGGCCGCGGCCACCAACGAGCTGATGATCGTCGCCGGCTTCGAGCTCCGCGTGGGCGAGAACACGGCCCGCGCCACCGTCGCGCTTCCCGCCGTCGCGCTGCTGCCGCAGCTCGGCGAGACGAACCCGACCCACAGCACCGAGAACGCCCGGGAGCTCGTCGACGCGCAGCTCGCGCACGTCCCGGTGGAGGTGGCGGTGCGGCTCACCCCGGCGACCGTGCGCCCCAGCGTGGTGCTCGGACTCTCGGTGGGCGACCTCCTCCCGCTGCCCCACCCGCAGCACCGACCCTTCGACCTCACCGTCGGCGGACAGACTGTCGCCT
>JAEWJG010000244.1 GCA_023386675.1 Actinomycetes bacterium | reverse complement strand
GTCCAGGAGGCCCTCGACGGGGCCCTCGCGGACGTCGTCGTCGAGATCGCCGGGACCCCGGCGGCGCAGCAGCAGGCCGTGCGGCTGGTCCGGCGCGGCGGCCGTGTCGTGCTCGCCGGGGCGTGCGGCGCAGCGGCGCCCGTGACGTTCCTCGCCGACGAGGACCTGCTCACGCGTGAGATCGACATCCTGCCGTCGTTCCTCTCCGCCGGCGGCTTCGAGCCGGCGATCCGGCTGCTCGAACGCGGCGAGCATCCGTTCGAGGACCTGGTGACCCACCGGGTCGCGCTGGACGGCGTGGCCGCGGCCTACGACCTCATCGGAAGCCGGGCGGACGACGTGATCAAGGTCGTCGTCGACCCCTGGGCCGCCGCGTGACCACCGGAACCGACTACACGAAAGGAACGAGATGACCGACACCACCGAGCAGCACGCCGATCCAGCCGCCGAGGCAGCCACCGACGCAGCCACCGACGAGTGGCGCACCTACGACGAGTTCGCCGCCGGGATCGACACCTACCGCCTCCCGAACACCGACCTCGCCGGGAAGCGCCTGGCGCTCACGCTCGACGACGGATCCCGCCTCGACCTGGCGTTCGACGCCGGCGAGGTCGTCTGGAACGGCGTGCGCGACCCCTACGACGCGGTCGCCGTGCGCGACGACGTCGTCTTCGTGAACCTGCCGCTGACCAGCCGGGAGCGCGAGGCGGTCACGATCGTCTACTCGACCACGACGCATCGGGCGCTCGCCACGTACTCCCGCATCGGCGAGGAGGAGGTCGAGGGCGAGCCACGCGTCAAGCAGGAGTTCCACGCCGCCGTCACCGACGGCGGGGAGCCGACGGGAGACGCGCCCGCCCCCTCCCGTGACCTGATCGGCAAGCGGAACGTCTACCGCTACAGCCCGTACCACCTGTACGAGCACGTGTACGTGTCCAGCCAGCGCTACGCCTGGCAGTGCCTGGAGGGCGTGCAGCGCGGTCACGGCGACATGGACCTCTCGACGGTGTGGAAGTTCCAGGACGGCCTGTACCTGTTCTGCTTCCGCGAGTTCCGCATCGCCGTCGCCAGCGTCTGGCTGCACGACCTCGGCTACGACCTGCGCACGACCGGGATCTTCCTCGGCCTCAACGGCGCGGGCGAGTCCGAGCACTCGCGCGCCGGCGGACACATCTACCCGCTCGGCTCGGTGTCGTATCCCGACGCCCAGCCCGTCTGACAGGAGGAGCACCCGTGCCCAGCAACTACGAGATCATCCGCGACCACTACGCCGCGAGCGACCGCGGCGACATCGAGGGGATGCTCGCCCCGCTCGCGCCCGACGCGCGCTGGACGGAGATGGCCGGCTTCCCGTACGCGGGGACCTACGTCGGCCCCGAGGAGGTCCGCCGCGGCGTCTTCGAGCGCATCGGCGCCGACTGGGACGGCTACACGGCCGCCATCACCGAGCTCGTCGACGCCGGGGACACCGTCATCGGCATCGGCACCTACAGCGGCACCAACCGAGCCACCGGCCGCTTCTTCGAAGCGCGCGTGGCGCACGTCTGGCGCCTGGCCGACGGCCGGGTCGTCGCGTTCGAGCAGTTCACCGACACCGCCCGCGTGCGCGACGCCTTGGCGTGACAGGCGCGGGCGGACAAGAGGGATGCGTGCACAGTCAACAGCCGGAGAGGGCGCCGGCCCTACCGTCGGAACACCGAATGCCACGACGGAGTGGTCGTGGCGCACCCGAGAGGCAGGGAAGCGCATGAGGAAACACGTTCTTTACGCAGCGGCGGCCGTCGCCGCGTCCGCAGCACTGGTCCTGAGCGGCTGCTCCGGCGGCGGTGGAGGCGGGGCCGATTCGCCGATCGTCGTCGGCTCCGTGAACACCAAGAGCGGCGCGGCGACTTTCCCGGAGGCGTCCCTGGCCGCCGCCGCGGTCTTCGCCGATCAGAACGCGAAGGGCGGCATCAACGGCCACAAGATCGACTACAAGGCGCTCGACGACAAGGGCGACCCGGCCACGGCGTCCGCCAACGCCCGCGAGCTGGTCGGCAGCGACGAGGCCGTCGCGATGGTCGGCTCCGCGAGCCTCATCGAGTGCGAGATCAACGCCAAGTACTACGAGCAGCAGAAGATCCTGTCCATGCCGGGCGTCGGTGTCGACACCGGCTGTTTCGACAGCCCGAACATCGCCCCGGCGAACGTCGGCCCGTTCAACGACATGACCCTCACCCTGTACTGGGGCTCGGAGGTGGCGAAGCTCGACAACATCTGCGTGCTGCTGGAGATCGCCGGCTCGACCCGTCCCGCGTACCAGAAGGCGATCGACGAGTGGACCAAGATCACCGGCAAGAAGCCGCTGTACGTCGACGACACGGTGCCGTACGGCGCGAGCGACTACACGCCGTACATCGTCAAGGCGAAGGACGCCGGCTGCAAGGCGCTCGCGATCAACCCGGTCGAGCCGGACGCCATCGCGCAGGTCAAGGCGGCGAACGCGCAGGGCTGGAAGGACGTCAACTGGCTGTACCTGACCAGCGTGTACTCCGACAACTTCGCCAAGGCGGTCAGCGACGCCGGCGCCGGTATCTACGTGCCCGCCGAGTTCTATCCCTTCACCGACGCGTCCAGCGACATCAACAAGGACTGGCGCGACCTGATGACGAAGAACAACATCCCGCTCACCTCCTTCTCGCAGGGCGGCTACCTGGCGGCGAAGTACTTCATCGAGGTCGCCAAGGGCGTCAAGGGCGACATCACCCGCGAGTCGGTCACCAAGGCGCTGCATGACATGAGCGCCATCAAGAACCCGATGGTGGGCACGCCGTACGTGTTCGGCACGGCGAAGACGCACGCGGACAACACCGCCGGCTGGCCGATCAAGCTGACCAGCGGCACCAATAAGTGGGAGCTCAACGGGAACGACTGGATCCGCATCCCGAAGAAGTAGCCCGACCGACCGGATGCGCGGCTCGCGGAAGCTGCTGCCGCGGGCCGCGCATCCACACCCCTGAAAGGAGCCCGCCATGCTGCAGGGCGCCCTCGCCGGACTCGCCGCCGGCGGACTCTACGCCGTGCTGGCGGTGTGCCTCACGCTGATGAGCCGCCTGGTGCGGGTCGTCAACTTCGCGCAGGCGGCCACCGGCATGTTCGGCGGCTTCGTCGCCGTCTGGCTGGTCAGCCACGGCGGCTGGCCGATCTGGCTGGCCTCCACGCTCGGCGTCCTGCTCGGCGGTGCGCTGAGCGCCGTCATCGGGCTGATCGTCGCGACCTGGCTCGCGGAGGCGGACACCACGACGCGCTCCGCGGTCACGGTCGGGCCGCTGCTCCTGCTGATCTCGCTGTCGTTCATCCTGTTCGGCAACAAGCCGCAGCCGTTCTCGCCCATCATCGCGGGGCCGGCGTTCACGGTCGGCGGGGTCGTGATCTCGCAGGTGACCGTCGCGACCGTCACGCTCGCGATCGTCGTCGCCGTGGCGTGCCGGCTGGTCCTGACCCGCACCTCGATCGGCACGAAGCTGCGTGCGCTGTCCGAGCGTCCGACGACGGCCGAGCTGATCGGCATCCCGTCGAAGCCGCTGAGCGTGACGGTGTGGGCGGTCACCGGCATCATCTCCGCGCTCGCGATCATCATCGTGGCCCCGTCGCAGTCGAACGACGCGACCAGCCTCTCCATGCTCATCGTCCCGGCCTCCGCCGCAGCGCTGCTCGGCGCCTTCCGCCGGCTCGACCTCGCGGTCGTCGGGGGGCTCGTGCTCGGACTGCTCAGCGGACTCGCGGCACAGATCGACCAGGTGTCGCTCGTACGCAACTTCCTCCCTTTCCTCTTCATCGTCGTCTTCCTGCTGTGGACCCAGCGCAAGGAGGTGTGGGATGCGGCACGCTAGCTCCTCCCCCGCATTCAGGATCGCCCTGCCGTTCGCCGTCGGCCTCGTCGCCCTCGGCGTCGGCTACCTGCTCAGCGAGTCGCTGTCCGGCTACTTCGTGTTCCTCGCGGTGAGCGCGGTCGTGGCGGCCATCGCCATCCTCGGGCTCGGCATCGTCACCGGCAGCGCCGGGATGATCGCTCTCTGCCAACTGACTTTCGCCGCCGTCGGCGCGTGGATCGTGTCGCTGCTGAACGTGCTCGACGCCCCAGGCGGGTTCATCCTCTGGCTGATCCTCGGCGGGATCGCCGCCGGGGTCGTCGGCGTCCTGGTCGGCCTCCCCGCGCTCCGGCTCCGCGGGGTCAACCTCGCGGTGGTGACCCTCGGCTTCGCCGCGGCAGCCGACGTGACGCTGGTGCAGATCCAGTTCCCCGGCGCCACCGACGGGATCCCGGTGATGCGACCGGATGCGTTCAGCGACGACCGCTCCTACTTCTTCTTCAGCGTCCTGGTGCTGGTCGTGTGCGGCATCGCCGTGTACTTCCTGCAGAGCGGCCGCTGGGGCTCGAGCTGGAAGTCGGTCGCGTTCTCGGAACGCGGCACGGCGTCCGTCGGCGCGAGCGTCCGCGGCGCCAAGCTGACCGCATTCGCGGTGAGCGCGACGCTCGCCGGGATCAGCGGCGGTCTCATCGCCGGGCAGGTCGGGCTGCCGTTCGCGAGCTCGTTCACGCCGATCCAGTCGCTCGCGCTCTACGTGCTCGCGGTGATGTCGGGCGCGTACCTCATCGACATGGCCGTCTTCGGCGGCATCCTCTGGGTCGCCGTTCCGGAGCTGCTCAAGCGCTGGGGTGTGCCGCAGGACTGGGCGTTCGTGATCTTCGGCGTGCTCGGGGTGCAGGCGCTCACGAGCGGCACCAATCTCGGCCAGGGCATCCGCAACGCGTGGTGGAAGCGGCAGGCGCGGCGTGCGGCGC
>JAEWJG010000241.1 GCA_023386675.1 Actinomycetes bacterium | reverse complement strand
GAGTGCACGGTTTCGGCCGAGAATCGTGCACTTGTAGCGGACTCGATGGTGGGTCGGATGGGGCGTGGCACGGTAGCGTAAGCGCAGACGGAGGGGGGACCGGATGCTCTACCGGCATCGCGACGCTGAGCCGGTGATCGACGCTTCGGCGTACGTCGCATCGACGGCCGTCGTCGTGGGCGACGTGCGGATCGCCGCCGGCGCACGCATCCTCCATGGAGCGGTGCTGAGTGCGGAAGACGGGCGCGTCGACATCGGCGAAGACACCGTGGTGATGGAGCACGCTCTCGTCCGCGGCCGTGCCGGATACCCCGCACGCATCGGGGCTGCGGTGATGGTCGGACCGGGCGCGCATGTGAACGGCAGCACCGTGGGCGATGAGGTCTTCCTCGCGACGAACGCCTCTGTGTTCCCCGGAAGCCGCATCGGCGACGGGGCCGAGGTCCGCATCAACGCCGTCGTGCAGGTCAACACGATGCTGCCGGCCGGAGCGGTCGTGCCGATCGGCTGGGTCGCGGTCGGCGACCCCGCCGTCATCCTGCCGCCGGAGCGCCACGACGACATCTGGGCGATCCAGCGAGAACTCGACTTCCCCGGCACGGTCTACGGCGCCGCGCCCGGGACGTCCATGCGCGACATCATGCGGCAGCAGTCCGCCTTCTACGGCGCCCACGCCGCCGACACGGAACTCCCGGGCCCCTCGCGCTGACGCTGGAGGGGACGGGTCAGGAGTCGCGGCGCGGGATGCGGAGCGGGTTTCCGTCGCGCAGCTCGGGCGGGAGGACGTGCTCTGGGGCGTCCTGGTAGGCGACGGGAGTGAGCCAGCGGCGGATCGCCGTGGCGCCGACGGAGGTGTGGACGCTCGCCGTCGTCGACGGCCAGCCGCCGCCGTGGTGCTGCGCCCATCCGATCGCCACGCCGGTCGGCCAGCCGTCGAACAGCAGGCGACCCGCGAGCGGGAGCAGGCGTGCGGCGAGCGCGGACACGTCCTCGTCCGCGCCACGGTGGATGGTCGCCGTCAGCGACGGCTCGAGGGCGTCGAGCGCGGTGTCGAGCTCGTCGTCGCGGTAGGTCACCACCACCGTGACCGGCCCGAAGCACTCCGTCACGAACGGCTCGGGATCGGCCGAGAAGGTTCCGGCGTCGACCAGCACGACGGTCGGCGCCGACGCGCCGTCGGCCGCGGCCCCGCGGATCACCTCGACGGCCGGATGCGCGGCGAATGCGGCGACGCCCTCTCCGAACGCCGACGCCATCCCGTCCGTCAGCTGCGGGCTCGCCGGTGCGTCGCCGAGCGCCGCGCGCACCTCATCCTCCACGCCGCCGCCCTCCGGCACGAACACCAGTCCCGGCTTCGTGCAGTACTGCCCGGCGTCGCGCGTGAACGACCCGACGAGCCCCGCGGCGATGCCCTCGGCGCGCTCTGCGGCGGCCGCCCGCGTGACCACGACCGGGTTGATGCTCCCGAGCTCCCCGTAGAACGGAATGGGGTCGGGACGCGACACCGCCAGGTCGAACAGCGCCCGCCCGCCCCGCACGGACCCGGTGAACCCGGCCGCACGGATCCCGGGATGCTGCACGAGCGCGACGCCCGCCTCCATCCCCTCGACCAGCGAGAACCAGCCCGCCGGCAGCACGGCCTGGGCGAGCGCGGCGGTCCGGCGCGACAGCTCGGGATGCCCGGGATGCGCCTTCACGACCAACGGGCATCCGGCGGCGAGCGCCGACGCCGTGTCGTTGCCCAGTACGGAGAAGGCGAACGGGAAGTTGGACGCGGTGTACACGGCGACGGGACCGAGCGGTCGCAGGATGCGGCGCAGATCCGGCCGCGGCGGAATCAGCGACGGGTCGGGCGACTCGACGACCGCCTCCAGGTAGGCGCCTTCGCGGATGACGCCCGCGAAGAACCGAAGCTGCGCGGCCGTGCGGGTGACCTCACCGCCGAGGCGGCCGGTCGAGAGATGCGTCTCGGCATGGGCCAGCGTGACCAGGTCCGCTCGGTCGCGCTCCAGGGCGGCGGCGAGCGCCTCGAGCCACCCCGCGCGCTCGTCCCGGGTCGGGACCGCCAGCGCAGCACGCGCCGCGGCGGCGACCGCTGCATCCACCTCCGCCGCGCTCACGCGAACGCCGCCAGTCCGGTCAGCGCCCGGCCGAGCACGAGCGTGTGGATCTCGTCCGTGCCCTCGTAGGTGCGCACCGACTCCAGGTTCGCCATGTGCCGCATCACCGGGAACGCGTTGGTGATGCCGTCGCCGCCGAGGATGGTGCGCGCATCGCGGGCGATGGCGAGGGCCTCCCGGACGCTGTTGAGCTTGCCGACGCTGATCTGCGTCGGCGTCAGACGGCCGGCCTCCTTGAGCCGCCCGAGGTGCAGCGCGAGAAGCATCCCCTTCTCGTACTCGACCAGCATGTTCGCCAGCTTCTCCTGGATGAGCTGGGTCGCACCGATCGGCCGGCCGAACACCTCCCGGGTGGTCGCGCGCTCGATCGAGACCTCCAGGCAGTCGCGGGCGGCGCCCATCGCGCCCCAGACGATCCCGTACCGCGCCTCGTTGAGGCAGGAGAACGGCCCGGACAGCCCCCGCGCTCCCGGCAGCTGCGCCGACGCTGGGACACGGACCTCGTCGAGCGCGATGTCGCACTGGATGGATGCGCGCATCGAGAGCTTGCCGTCGATGGCGGTGGCCGTGAATCCGGGAGTCGTGGTGGGCACGAGGAACCCGCGCACGCCGTCGTCGGTGGCGGCCCAGACGACCGCGACGTCCGCGATGGCGGCCAGGCCGATCCAGCGCTTGGTGCCGGTGAGCACCCAGTCGTCGCCGTCGCGGCGGGCGCGGGTGCGCATGGCGGCCGGGTCGCTCCCGCCGTCGGGCTCGGTGAGGGCGAAGCAGCCGATCCGCTCGCCGCGCGCCATCGGCGGCAGCCACTCGGCCTTCTGTTCGTCGGACCCGAACTTCGAGATCGCGCTCATCGCGAGGGAGCCCTGCACGGAGACGAAGGTGCGCCAGCCGCTGTCCGCCGCCTCCAGTTGGTGGCAGACCAGTCCATACGAGACGGCGCCCGCACCGGCGCAGCCTTCGTCCTTCAGGTGCATCCCGAGCACGCCCAGCGCGCCCAGCTCCGCCACGAGCTCGCGGCGGAAGTGCTTGTCCTCGAAATCCTGCTCGATCACCGGCCGGATGCGCTCGGTCGCGAACGCGCGTGCCCGGTCGCGCCACCCGCGCTCCTCGTCGCTGAGCAGGTGGTCGATGCTGAACGCCTCGTCGAGCGTCGTCGTCACGGTCGGTCCTCTCGGTCGGCCTCGTCCGCCCAGCGCGCGGCGTGCGCGCCGAGCAGCGGGGGCGGGGTGCGGTGCACGGCGGGGGCCGTGTCCAGGTGGATGGGCGTTGCCGGCTGGCGGGAGCGGCGGCCGGTCACGGGGTCGGCCGTCTCGACGACGGCGGGCAGGCCGAGCGACTCGGCGAAGGCGAAGGCCTCGGCGACGCCGTTGACCAGGCCGGCG
>JAEWJG010000220.1 GCA_023386675.1 Actinomycetes bacterium | reverse complement strand
CCTGGGCGGCTGGCCGGCGTCGCAGCTGGTCCTGGTGCTCGCCACCCGCAGCACGACGGAGCCGAGCGCGCACGACGGCATCCTCGTCCGTGCGGTGACCCCGGAGGGCGAGACGACGCGCGAGGTGCTGCGCGGCGGGACGACGATCGGGCTGCTTGAGCGGCTCGCCGCGGCCGGGACGATCATGACCGGCTTCCCCGAGGGGCTCGCCGTGCTGATCGCGATCAAGGGCGTCGGCCGGTTCACCGAGCTGGAGCAGGCCGAGGCGCGCGAGCGGTTCCTCATCGGCACGCTGACGAGCATCATCTGGGCCTGCGTCTGCGCCGGCGTGTTCCGCATCGCGGCGGGCGGGTGACGTCTCAGTCGTCGGACTTGGGGTGCCGTTTGTAGGGCGACACCGTCGGGTCGCCGGGCAGCCAGTAGCGCCACGGGAACGCCAGCCCGCCGCCCGCGCCGGAGACGCCCGTGCGCGGGCCGGCCTCGTACTCCGCCTGCGTATCCGGCAGCTCGATCGAGAACGGCGGCTCGAACAGGTCGGCGCCGTCGTCGGCCAGGCTCATCCCGGCGGCGACGACCAGCCGTGCGGGGCCGCGCGCCAGGTCGCGGTGCGGGATGCGCCTCCCGCTCGCGCCGACGCGCCGTCGCTCGGCGAGGTCCTCGCCCTCGACGACCTCCGCTCCGCGCAGCAGCACCGCGGACGCCTCGCCCGCCGGCGAGCACACGACGTTGGCGCACACGTGCATCCCGTAGGTGAAGTACGTGTACACGTGCCCGGGCGGCCCGTACATGACGCCGTTGCGCTTGGTGCGGCCGCGGAAGGCGTGCGATCCGGGGTCCAGCCCGTCGCCGATGTACGCCTCCACCTCGGTGATGCGCAGCGCGACCGTCCCCTCGGGTGACTCATGCCTGAGGACCGCGCCGAGGAGCCGCGGCGCGACCTCCAGCGAGGACGCCAGGAACTCGTCGCGCGCGGGCCGGTACAGCGTCACGTCAGAAGATCCGGCCGCCCGCGACCACGGTCACGATGAGGCCGACGACGACCACGATGACGGCGACGGTGACGATCAGCGGGATGATCCACGGATGCTTCCGCTCGGGCTGGAACCGGGCCATCAGACGAGATCCCTCTTGGTTGCGCGGAGTGCCAGAGTGGCCTTCCTGACGTGGTCGGTGAGGGCGGCGAGCTGCTCCGCGACGCGGTCGGGCGCGGTCCCGCCGACGCCGTCGCGGCTGGCGACCGAGCCCTCCACCGAGAGCACCGACCGCACCTCCGGGGTGAGCAGCGGCGAGATCGCGGCGAGCTGCTCGTCGGAGACCTCGTGCAGCTCCAGGCCGTTCTCCTCCGCGACGCGGACCAGGCTGCCGCTCAGCTCGTGCGCGGTGCGGAACGGGACGTGCTGCTTGACCAGCCACTCGGCCACGTCGGTGGCGAGCGAGAAGCCCTGCGGAGCGAGCTCCGCCATCCGGTCCGTGTGGAAGCGCAGGGTCGCCACCATGCCGGTGAAGGCGGGCAGCACCAGTTCGAGGGTGCGCACGGAGTCGAAGACGGGCTCCTTGTCCTCCTGCAGGTCGCGGTTGTACGCGAGCGGCAGTCCCTTCAGGGTGGTCAGCAGACCGGTCGCGTTGCCGATCAGCCGGCCCGCCTTGCCCCGCGCGAGCTCGGCGATGTCGGGATTCTTCTTCTGCGGCATGATCGACGACCCGGTCGAGTAGCCGTCGTCGAGGGTGACGAAGCCGAACTCGCGCGTATTCCAGAGGATGATCTCCTCGGCGAACCGGGAGAGGTCGACGCCGATCTGCGCGGCGACGAACGCGAACTCGGCCACGACATCCCGGGCCGCGGTGCCGTCGATGGAGTTCTCGGAGCTGCGGGCGAAACCGAGCTCGCGGGCCACCAGCAGCGGGTCGAGACCGAGGGTCGACCCGGCGAGGGCGCCGGAGCCGTAGGGCGACACGTTCGCGCGGACATCCCAGTCGGCCAGCCGCTGAAGGTCGCGGACGAGCGGCCAGCAGTGCGCCAGCAGGTGGTGCGCGAGCAGCACCGGCTGCGCGTGCTGCAGGTGCGTGCGACCGGGCAGGATGGCGGTGGGATGCGCATCCGCCTGCGACGCGATGGCGTCGATCAGGGCGATCAGCTGCTCGGCGATGACGCCGGCGTGGTCGCGCAGGTAGAGGCGGATGAGCGTGGCGATCTGGTCGTTGCGGCTGCGACCGGCGCGCAGCTTGCCGCCGAGCTCCGGGCCGGCGCGCTCGATCAGCCCGCGCTCCAGGGCGCCGTGCACGTCCTCGTCGGTCTCGGCCGCGGCGAAGGCGCCGGAGGCGACATCGGCGTCGAGGGCGTCGAGGGCGGCGAGCATCCCGTCCAGCTCCTCGGGGCTGAGGTACCCGGCCGCGGCGAGTCCGCGGGCGTGGGCACGGGAGCCGGCGATGTCGTAGGCGGCGAGCTCCCAGTCGAAGTGGGTCGACTTGCTCAGCGCGGCCAGCTCGGGCGACGGGCCGCCCGCGAAGCGGCCGCCCCAGAGCGAGCCCTCGCCGGTCTTGCCGCCGGCGTTCTTGTCGGTCATGCTCCCGCCTCCGTGTTCTTCGCCAGCAACCAGGCCAGCAGCGCCTTCTGCGCGTGCAGGCGGTTCTCCGCCTCGTCCCAGACCACCGACTGCGGGCCGTCGAGCACGTCGGCGCTCACCTCGTAGCCGCGGTAGGCGGGCAGGCAGTGCAGGAAGATCGCGTCCGGCGCCGCGAGGCCCATCAGGCGGGCGTCGACCGTGTAGTCGCCGAAGACCGCGACGCGCTCGGCCTTCTCGGCCTCCTGTCCCATCGACACCCAAGTGTCGGTGACCACGACATCCGCGCCGGCCGCCGCCTCAGCGGGGTCGGTCAGCACGGCGACCGAGCCGCCGGTCCGCTCGGCGATCGCGCGGGCGTCCGCGACGATGGACGCGTCGGGCGCGTACCCGGCGGGAGCGGCGATCCGCACGTGCATGCCCGCGGTCGCGCCCCCGAGCAGGTACGAGTGCGCCATGTTGTTCGCACCGTCGCCGACGTACGTCATCGTCAGCCCCTCGGTCCGGCCCTTGTGCTCACGCACCGTGAGCAGGTCGGCGAGGATCTGGCACGGGTGGAAGTCGTCCGACAGGGCGTTCACCACCGGGACGCGCGTCCCCTCGGCCATCTCCTCCAGACCCGCCTGCGCGTAGGTGCGCCAGACGATCGCGGCGACCATGCGCTCCAGCACCCGGGCGGTGTCGGCGATCGACTCCTTGCCGCCGAGCTGGCTCTCGCCGCCCTGGATGATGAGCGGGCTGCCGCCGAGGTCGCCGATCCCGACCGAGAACGAGACGCGGGTGCGGGTGGAGGTCTTGTCGAAGATGACGGCGACGGTCTGCGGACCGGCCAGCGGCTTCGCCGAGAAGCGGTCGCGCTTCAGGTCGGCCGCCAGGGTGAGCACCTCCGCCTGTTCGGCAGGCGAGAGGTCGTCGTCGCGGAGGAAGTGCCGGGTCATGTACCCGCCCTTTCGTGGTGCTGGAGGTGGTCGGTGTCAGACGGCGGCGAGCGCGCGGCCGAAGCGGTCGCGGAACGCCGTGAGCTCGGCGTCGCCGATGATGAGCGGCGGGGCCAGACGGATGCTCGACTCGTTCGGCGCGTTGATGATGAGACCCTGCGCGAGCGCGACGTCGGAGAGGCGGTGGGCCTCCCCCTCCGTGAGCCCGATGCCGATGAGCAGGCCGTGGCCGCGGACCGCGCCGATCAGCGGGTGATCGAAGTTGCGGATGATCTGCTTCAGCTCCTCGCCCCGGCGTGCGGCGTTCTCGACCAGGCCGGCGCGCTCGATCTCGGCCAGGACCGCGTTGCCCGCGGCGGTCGCGAGCGGGTTGCCGCCGAACGTCGAGCCGTGCTGACCCTGGCTGAACAGCTCGGACGCCCAGCCGAAGGTCACCAGCGCGCCGATCGGCACGCCGCCGGCCATCCCCTTCGCGACCGTGACCGCGTCCGGGAGGATGCCCTCCCGCTGGTACGCGAACCACTCGCCGGTGCGGCCCACGCCGGTCTGGATCTCGTCGATGATCAGCAGCGCGCCGTGCTTCTCGGTGAGTTCGCGCGCCCGCTTCAGGAAGCCGTCGGGCAGGTCGAGCACGCCCGCTTCCCCCTTGATGGGCTCGACGAACAGCGCGGCGACGCGCCCGTCGATGGACGCCTCGAGCGCCTCGAGCGTGGAGTCGATGTGCTCCACGCCGCCTGGCAGCGGTTCGAACGCCTCGCGCATCGGCGGCTTGCCGGTGAGCGCGAGCGAGCCCATGGTGCGGCCGTGGAACGCGTTGTGAAGCGCGAGGACGCGGGTGCGGCGTCCATGCGGCCCGGTGTGGTTGAGCCGCGCCAGCTTGAAGGCGGCCTCGTTCGCCTCGGCGCCCGAGTTGCCGAACAGGACGCGGCCCTGCTCGCCCGCGCCGGTGATCCGGCGGAGACGCTCGGCCAGCTCCAGCTGCGGCGGTGTGGAGAAGTAGTTGGAGACGTGCGCGAGCTCCCCCACCTGCCGGGTCACCGCGTCCACGAGCGCGGGATGCGCGTGCCCGAGCGAGTTGACCGCGATGCCGGCGAGGAAGTCGAGATACTCGTTGCCGTCGACGTCCCACACCCGCGCGCCCTCGCCGCGCACCAGCATCAGCTTGGGTGTCGCCAGGGTGCGCATGAACCGGTCGCCGAAGGGCGCCTTCCAGGCCCCGTCGCGCCATTCGTCCGTCTCGTGTCGTGTCATGT
Organism: Actinomycetes bacterium; assembly: GCA_023386675.1. GTDB lineage: Bacteria > Actinomycetota > Actinomycetes > Actinomycetales > Microbacteriaceae > Leifsonia. Next base: position 3,462 of record JAEWJG010000220.1, on the reverse strand, counting down.
GCTGTGCCTCGCTCACGCGGGCACCACCTCCGTCCCGATTCCGGACTGCGTGAAGACTTCGAGCAGGATCGAGTGCGGCACCCGTCCGTCGATGATCGCGGCCTTCGCCACTCCGCCGTCGACCGCGTCCAGACAGGCCGCCATCTTGGGGATCATCCCCGATTCCAGCGACGGCAGCAGTTCGCGAAGCTCGCCCGCGCCGATCTTCGACAGCAGGGAGTCGCGGTTCGGCCAGTCGCTGTAGAGGCCGGCGACGTCGGTCAGGATCACCAGCTTGGACGCGCCCAGTGCGACCGCGAGCGCGGCCGCCGCGGCGTCGGCGTTCACGTTGAGCGCCTGGCTCGCGTCATCGATGTCCGGTGCGATCGACGACACCACGGGGATGCGCCCAGCCGCCAGCTGCGCGAGCACCGCCGCCGGGTCGACCGCGACCACGTCGCCGACGAGCCCGAGGTCGACCTCTTCTCCGTCGACGACGGCGGCGCGGCGCCGGCCCTGGAAGAGTCCGGCGTCCTCCCCCGAGAGGCCGGCAGCGAGCGGTCCGTGCTTGTTGATGTTGCCGACGATGTCGCGGTTGATCTGGCCGGTGAGCACCATGCGCACCACATCCATCGCCTCGGGCGTCGTCACCCGGTACCCGCCGCGGAACTCGGACTCGATACCGAGCCGGTCGAGCATCGCCGAGATCTGCGGTCCGCCGCCGTGCACCACCACCGGGCGGATGCCGGCGTAGCGCAGGTAGACCATGTCCTCGGCGAACGTGCGCTGCAGCTCCTCGCTCACCATCGCGTTGCCGCCGAACTTCACGACGATGATCGCGTCGTGGAACGCCTTCAGCCACGGCAGCGACTCGATGAGCGTCGCGGCCTTCGACGCCGCCTGCTCGCGTTCGGAGGTGTCCGTCATGTCCTCTGCGGTGTCCATCAGCTGGCGTACGCGCTGTTCTCGTGCACGTAGTCGTGCGTGAGGTCGTTGGTCAGGATGGTCGCCGTCTCGTCGCCCGCGTGCAGGTCGATCAGGATGTGGACGTTCCGCGGCGTGAGGTCGACCAGCTCGCGCGGCTGGTCGGGCTCGCCCGCGGTGCAGACCTGGACGCCGTTGATGGCCACGTCGATCCCGTACGGGTCGAACTCGGCGTCGGTCGTTCCGACGGCCGCGAGCACCCGGCCCCAATTGGGGTCGTTGCCGAAGATGGCGGCCTTGAACAGGTTGCTGCGCGAGACCGCGCGGCCGACGGTCACCGCATCGTCCTCGGACCTCGCGTTCACGACCTGGATGGCGACGTCGTGCGACGCGCCCTCCGCGTCGGCCTGCAGCTGCTCGGCCAGGTCGCGGCACACCTCCGTGAGCGCGAGGGCGAAGTCCGCCTCGGCCGGTTCGACGCCACTCGCGCCCGAGGCCAGAAGCGCCACCGTGTCGTTGGTGGACATGCAGCCGTCGGAGTCGAGCCGATCGAACGTGACGCGGGTGGCCTGGCGCAGGGCCGCGTCCAGCTGCTCGGAGGTGAGCACGGCATCGGTCGTCAGGACGACGAGCATCGTCGCGAGGCCGGGCGCGAGCATCCCGGCGCCCTTCGCCATGCCGCCGACCGTCCAGCCGTCGGGCGCCTGGTGGACGGACTGCTTGGGCCGCGTGTCGGTGGTCATGATCGCCTCGGCCGCGGCGATCCCTGCGTCGGTCGCGAGCGCTCCGGCTGCCGCGGTGACGCCGGTGATCAGGGCGCCGAGCGGCAGCTGCTCGCCGATGAGGCCCGTGGAGCAGACCAGGACGTCGCCCGCGGAGATCCCGAGTTGCTCGGCTACCGCCTCCGCCGTCGCGTGCGTGGTCTGGAAGCCCTGTGCACCGGTGTAGCAGTTCGCGCCGCCCGAGTTGAGCACGATGGCCGAGACGACGCCGTCCTGGATGACCTGCTCGCTCCAGAGCACCGGGTTCGCCTTGCAGCGGTTGGTGGTGAAGACGGCGGCCGCCGCGTTCAGGGGCCCGAGGTTCTGGACGAGCGCGAGGTCGCGGTTGCCGCTCGACTTGAGGCCGGCGACGACGCCCGCGGCCGCGAATCCCGTTGCAGCTGTGACACTCATGGCGCGACTCCGTTCACGGTCAGGCCCGCGGTCTCGTCGAGGCCGAGGGCGATGTTGACGGACTGGATGGCGGCCCCGGCCGTCCCCTTGTAGAGGTTGTCGAGGGCGAGCACCGTGACGACGCGGCCGGCGGCCTCGTCGAGCGCAACACCGAGGAGGACCGTGTTGGCGCCGAGCACATCGGCCGTGCGCGGCAGCGTTCCGGCCGGGAGCACGTGGACGAACGGCTCATCGGCGTAGGCGGCCTCCCACGCCCGCTGAACCTGCTCGGCCGTCACCCCTGGCTTCACCCGGGCCGTCGAGGTGGCGAGGATGCCGCGCGACATCGGCACGAGCACCGGCGTGAACGACACCGTCGGGGCGGTCCCGCCCGCTTTGCGCAGGTTCTGCTGGATCTCCGGGATGTGCCGGTGCGTCCCCCCGACGCCGTACGGGTTCGCCGATCCGAGGATCTCGCTCGCCAGGTACATCGTCTTGAGCGACTTCCCCGCGCCCGACGGTCCGACCGCCAGCACGGCGACGATGTCCTCGTCCTCGATCAGGCCGGCCTGGATGCCGGGAGCGAGCGCGAGGGAGACGGCGCTCGCGTTGCATCCCGGCGCCGCGATGCGCCGCGCCCCGATCAGGTTCTCGCGTTGCTTCGCGCCGCCGGCGAGCGGCAGCTCCGGCACGCCGTACGCCCAGGCGCCGAAGTGGTCGCCGCCGTAGAACGCGGCCCAGGCGGCCGGGTCCTCCAAGCGGTGGTCGGCGCCGCAGTCCACGACGATGGTGTCGTCGGGCAGCTGGGCGGCGATCTCCCCGGAGGCGCCGTGCGGCAGCGCGAGGAACACCACGTCGTGTCCCGCGAGGTTCGCCGCTGACGTCTCCTGCAGCGTGAGGTGCGCGAGGCTGCGCAGGTGCGGCTGGTGGGCGATCAGCGGGTGCCCGGCGTTGCTGTGCGCCGTGACGGTGCGGATCTGGAAGTCGGGGTGCGTGGCGAGGATGCGCAGCAGCTCACCGCCCGCGTATCCGGACGCGCCTGCGACGGCGACCGAGAGAGTCATGCTTCTTCCTTTTCGAGTGGACGACGGTTGCCTCGGTGACGGCGACGCCCACGTCGGCCCGCGCACGGACCGCCCTGAACGCCGCCTAGCTTCGGCGGTCGCGCAGGCGTCGGCGCATCGCGCGGGCGGCGAGGGCCGCGCGCGTCGAGGCGGTGCGCCGGACGGAAAGCATGGGACAACCCTAGCGCGCCCTCCCCCGCCGCCGCCAAATCGCGGGGTGGGGCGCCGAAGTCGGAGATCGGGCGCCGAACCTCCGACGATTGGCAGTCCGGCAGGAAAATCAGCCGCCGTTCGTTCGAAACTCCGACCGCGGGGTGCAGGCGACCGAAACGACTCGTCCC
>JAEWJG010000183.1 GCA_023386675.1 Actinomycetes bacterium | reverse complement strand
CTCCGACACGGTGTGTCGGCCGCAACTGCGAGCACTTCGAGGGTGGTCAGCGCTCGGAGGGGAGCGCCTTGGTTCCTTCGATCCGGACGGCCTGCAGTGCCCGCGGGTCGAGCCCGAGCTGGCTGAGGATGGTCGGAGCGATCTGGGTCGTCTCCACCGGCGCGCCGATCCGCTTCGCGTGGCGGGCGTCCGGGGTCGAGACGACGATCGGCACGTCACGGTCGTCCGCCGAGGCGCCGCCGTGCTCGGCGATCTTCGACGTGCCTCCCGTGTAGACGACACCGGTCTGCGCGATGCCCAGGATGTCCGGGATGCGCGCGTCCGTCGCCGCCGCACCGAAGTACTTCGCGACGCCCGCGCCCGCATAGATGGTCGTGAGGCCGGACGCGCCGACGGTGACCGGCGCCTTCGTGTACGTGGTCCCCGAGCCGGTGTGGGTCGCCAGGTACTGCTTGGCGAAGTCCGCAGCCGCCTGCGTGTGCACGCTCAGCCACAGCTGCATGATGTCGTCGTCTGTCGAGAAGGCCACCAGCGCGCCCGAGCCCGGGTGTGCGGCGGTCCACGCGGCGTTGAGGCCGTCGATGACGGGACCGTCGTCGATGCGCTTCAGTGCGGCGGGGTCGGTGGGCGACTGGCCGTGCTTGGCCGACAGGATGACCGTCGTATCGCGGTCGTGACCGGTCTTCTTCAGCTCCGCGGTGAACTTGCCGAGCGACGCGTCGACGAAGTCGAGCGCCTTGCTCAGCAGCGGGCCGGGCGTCTTGCCGTCGGCGAGGTACCCGCCGGTCAGGCCGTCCGACGTGGGCAGCTTCTGCGCGGTCGACACCGACTGGAAGTTCAGTCCGAAGATCGCGGGGACCGGCTCTGCGGTGCTGCCGGAGTGGTCCTTGCCGTCGATCTCGTTGAGCACCGCGGCGACCTTGTAGCCGTCGTACTGCTGGGTGGCGGCGTTGTCCTTGGTCCAGTCGCCCGCGTACGGCGCGCCCGCGATGCTGTTGATCTCCGGCGTGAAGAGGTCGTCGATCCCCTTCCCGGACGGGCCGTTCAGGATGTCGTACGCCGGGTGCTTGTCGCTCCAGGCGGTCCGCAGCCCGGCCTGCTTGGCGACCTCGAACACCGTGTTCACCTTGATGTACTGGTGCGGGTAGACGGGCTTGCATGTGGCCGGGTCCACGGGGAGTGCCGCCGGGTTGAGCAGCGACGCCGCGTTGCCCGTCAGCGACAGGATGCTCGACGGAAGGCCCGAGAGCCCCTGGCCGGCGTCGAGGCTGTCCGGGTTCTTGTCGGCCGCTTCCGTGAAGGCGACCTCTGCGCCCGGCGTCGCGGTCGCGCAGTCGGTGGTGCCCGCGGGCAGCAGCGCACGGTTGTAGGTGTCGTCGTAGTACACGCCGGTCGTGCCGGGGTTGCCGCCGGTCACCTGGGCCACCATGCCGGGGAACGAGTCGGACGGGACCGGGGTCACCGCGTTCGTGAAGTCGGTGCCGTGCTGGACGAGCGCCGCCATCGCCGAAGCGGGGTGCGTGCGCACGTAGGTGTCCAGGTCCTTCTGGTGCAGCCCGTCGACCGAGACGAGCAGCACGTGCCGAGCGTCGCCGTGGTGACCACGGCCGTCACCCTCGTCGGCGAGGGAGGGGGCTGCGGCGGCTCCGGCGAGGAGGGCGCCGCCGGTGAGCGCAGCGCCGAGCACGAGGGCACGCGACGCGGCCCTCCGTCTGATGGTGGTCATCAGCATCCTTTCGAGCGGTCCTCCCCCGATCGGGGGAGATTCAACCGTGCTCGATCCTGCTGAAGCGACCGCCCGGTCGCCATGGCCCGCGGCGAGTGCTCGCCCAGCGTTCACGGCCGGTTCACCGGACAGGGGACACCGTGCAGCTGGTTCTCAGCTAAGGGACCCGTGGGCTGTGGGCCCCCTCATGTCGATCCTCTCAGAGCGAGGAGACGCCCTGGCCGACGTAGAGGGTGTTCTGGATGTTGTGCGCCTCCTCGGCCGCGATGTCGCGATCGATGCCGGCGCGCACGTCGCGCATGAGCTTGTGCAGCTCGGCGTGCTTCTCCGGAAGGCGGGCGTGGCCGGTGCTGTCCCACAGGTTCGACCCCGGGAGTGTCTTGCCGGCCTCGACCGCGAGCGTCCACTCCTCGGTGGTCGCGACGGCGGCGAACTCCGACTGCATCGTCACCAGCACCGAGCGGTGGAGCGCGTCCGCCGAGATCGCACCGGCCTCGTTGACGAGGTCGAGCGTCCCGGTCGCGTCGGACAGGAACTCGACCGTGAACCCGAGCTCGGCCGCATCCCGGGCCGTGCCCGCGCAGCAGTGCTGGGTCATGTAGCCGGCGATGGCGACCGTGTCGATGCCGTTCGAGCGCAGCCACTGCTCCAGGTCGGTGCCGGGAAACGCCGAGACGCTGCCCTTGGTGATCAGGTGCGCGGGCGTCCGGTCGGCGATCGACTCGTGCAGCGCCGCGCCGGAGGACCCGCGGGCGAACACCGGTGCGCCCTCGTCCTCCAGGTGCTGCACGACCACGACCGGGACCCCGTGATCGTCGGCCGCATCCCACGCCACCTCGATGTTCGGGATGGACGTCAACAGGTCCGGGAAGCAGATCTTCAGGTTGCCGGTGACGTACTCGTTCTGCAGGTCGATCACGATCAGCGCGCGCTTCATGCGAGCACTCTAGCCGCGCCATCCCGCGCCGCGCCGAACCCAGCCCTAGACTCACCCGCGATGACTACTCAGCCGGCCGCCCCATCCAGCCTGTCCTTCCCGGGCCGCGTGCTCGGCATCGTCGGGTTCATCCTGTCCACGTTCTTCCCCGCGAACATCGCCGGTCTCGTCCTGTGCGCGATCTCGCTCGCACGCTCCCGGCGCGCCGGGGCGAAGAACGGCCTGGCGCTCGCCGGCCTGATCGTCGCCATCGTCGGCATCGTGTTCTCGGCGGTCGTGCTCGCGTTCCTCATCCCCGTGGGCGTCGATCTCTTCCAGACCTGCGCCCGGCTGGGCAACGGCGTGCACCACGTCGGAACCGCCGTCTACACCTGCACGCCGACCTCCGCGCACAAGACCTGGCACTGACGCGCTGGCCTCTTCTCTCGAGGCGCGCTCGCGAAGGTAGGCTCTATGTCGGCTGCATCCCGTCCACAAGACGCGGCGGCCGCGCGATGAAGCACACCGACTCCCACGAGGAAGCGACGATGAGAGCCCTGTTCAAGAGCGAGGCCGGGCCAGGCCTCGAACTGGTCGACGTTCCCGAGCCCGAGATGGGCCCGGAGGATGTCCGGATCCGCATCCTGCGCACCGGCATCTGCGGCACCGACCTCCACATCCAGCGCTGGGACGACTGGGCGGCGTCGGCCGTGAAGGCCCCGCTCGTCCCCGGCCACGAATTCTTCGGCGAGGTCGTCGAGGTCGGCGAGCTGGTGCGCGACGTCGCCGTGGGCGACAAGGTCTCCGGCGAGGGCCACATCGTCTGCGGCACCTGCCGCAACTGCCGGGCGGGGCGTCGCCAGATGTGCATCCGCACCCAGGGCGTCGGCGTGCAGCGCGACGGGGCGTTCGCCGAGCAGCTGGTGCTGCCGGCCACCAACGTCTGGGTGCACCACAGCGCGATCGAACCCGAGGTCGGTGCGCTGTTCGACCCGCTGGGCAACGCCGTGCACACCGCTCTCGCGTTCCCGGTCGTCGGCGAGGATGTGCTCGTCACCGGATGCGGGCCCATCGGGCTCATGGCGATCGCGGTCGCCCGCCACGTCGGCGCGCGCTTCATCGTCGGCACCGACGTCAGCGCGCAGCGGCTGGAGCTCGCGAAGGGGATGGGCGCCGACTTCACCGTCGACGTGTCGAAGCACGACATCCGGGAGGCGCAGAAGGCGCTCGGGATGCGCGAGGGCTTCGACGTCGGCTTCGAGATGAGCGGCGCTCCCACCGCGCTGCCCTCGATGATCGAGAACATGAACCACGGCGGCCGGATCGCCATGCTCGGCCTGCCCGCCAAGCCGATCGCCGTCGACTGGGGCATCGTCGTCACGCACATGCTGACGCTGAAGGGCATCTACGGCCGCGAGATGTTCGAGACGTGGAACGCGATGGGCGCGATGCTGCAGACGTCGACCGAGCTGCACGACGCGATCGCGTCGATCGTGTCCGACCGGTTCCCCGCCCGCGACTGGGAGAAGGGGTTCGCGGCGGCGGCCGCGGCCGGCGGCGGCAAGGTCATCCTCGACTGGACGGAGGTCTGAGATGTACGGGAGCTTCAAGGAGCACGTCGCCGGGCAGCTGGCGGAGATCGAGGAGGCGGGGCTCACCAAGCGCGAGCGCAGCATCCAGGGTCCGCAGTCGGCGCTGATCACGGCCGACGGGCAGGAGGTGCTCAACTTCTGCGCCAACAACTACCTCGGCCTTGCCGACCATCCTGCGCTCCGCGACGCGGCGAAGTCCGCGCTCGACGACTGGGGCTACGGGATGGCGTCGGTGCGCTTCATCTGCGGCACGCAGGAGCAGCACCTCGAGCTGGAGCGGCGGGTGTCCGGGTTCCTGGGCACGGAGGCGACCATCCTGTTCTCGTCGTGCTTCGACGCGAACGGCGGCGTGTTCGAGACGCTGTTCTCGGCCGAGGACGCGATCGTCTCGGACGAGCTGAACCACGCGTCCATCATCGACGGCATCCGTCTCTCGAAGGCGCAGCGCTACCGGTACAGGAACCGCGACATGGACGACCTGCGCGCCCAGCTGCAGACGGCGAAGGACGCGGGAGCGCGATTCACCGTGATCGTGACCGACGGCGTCTTCTCGATGGACGGCTACATCGCCCCGCTCGCCGAGATCTGCGATCTGGCCGACGAGTTCGGCGCCCTGGTGTTCGTGGACGACTCCCATGCGGTGGGCTTCGTCGGGGAGCACGGCCGCGGCACGCCCGAGTTCTGCGGCGTCGCCGACCGCATCGACATCTACACAGGAACGTTCGGCAAGGCGCTCGGCGGCGCCTCCGGCGGGTATGTGGCGAGCCGCCGCGAGATCGTGGACCTGCTGCGTCAGCGCGCGCGGCCGTACCTGTTCTCGAACACGCTCGCGCCGTCCATCGTCGCCGGGACGCTGGCCGCGCTCGACCTGCTGGAGCAGTCGGACCACCTCCGTGCGCAGCTCGTCGCCAACGCCGAGCTGTTCCGCCGGCTGATGACCGAGGCGGGCTTCGACCTGCTGCCGGGTGCGCATCCCATCGTCCCCGTCATGTTCGGGGATGCGGCGTTGACCGCCCGGATCGCGGACGAGATGCAGCGGCAGGGGGTGTACGTCACCGCGTTCTCGTACCCCGTGGTGCCGAAGGGCCGCGCCCGCATCCGCGTCCAGCTGTCGGCGGCGCACACCGAGGAGGAGATCCGCCGTTGCGTGGACGCGTTCGTCGCGTCGCGCAACGCGGTGGCCTGATCCGCTCGAGATTTGTGCCAAAAAGCGGGGGTGGCGCCCCGCTGACCCCCAATTTGGACAAATATCGCGTGG
>JAEWJG010000167.1 GCA_023386675.1 Actinomycetes bacterium | reverse complement strand
AGCGCGTGACGGCCGCGAGCACGCCGAGCGCGCCGCCGACGCCGATCAGGATGCGGCCGACAGGCGGACGCATCCGCTCCAGCCATCCGGCCAGCGCAGCCCCCGCGAGGACGACCACGCCGAGCGTCACGATGAGGAACGCCTTGTCACCGGTGCCGGACAGGCCGATCACGGCCTCCTTCAGCCACGGCGGCGCGAGGTCGATGAGCAGAGCGCCCACGGTGAGGATCGGGCTGCCGTTCTGCACCAGGAAGGCGCTCAGCAGCTCCGCGGCGCCGACACCCGCGACCACGCTCGCCACACCGGCGCCCGCCGGCCGCCAGAACTCCGCCATACCGCCAACCTAGGGCCGTCGGCTGTGAAAGGGTGGAGGCATCATGTCGGACTCCGAAGCCCCCGCCCCACGCCGTCTGCGCGTCGAGGACATCCCCGGCTGGACCGGGCCCGGCTCGGTGTCCGAGGACGCCGTCTACGAGACCTTCGTGGCCTGGGTAGAGCAGGGCGGGATCGAGCTCTACCCGGCACAGGACGAGTCGGTCATCGAAGTGGTCGGCGGGGCGAACCTCATCCTGAGCACCCCGACCGGCACGGGCAAGTCGCTCGTCGCGGTCGGCGCCCACTTCGCCGCGCTCGCCCGCGGGGAGCGGACGTACTACACGGCGCCGATCAAGGCGCTGGTGTCCGAGAAGTTCTTCGCCCTCGTCGACATCTTCGGCGCCGAGAACGTCGGCATGACGACCGGGGACTCGGCCGTCAACGCCGACGCGCCGATCATGTGCGCCACCGCCGAGATCCTCGCCAATCTCGCGCTCCGGCACGGGGAAGAGACGCCGGTCGGGCAGGTCGTCATGGACGAGTTCCACTTCTACTCGGACCCCGACCGCGGCTGGGCATGGCAGGTGCCGCTGCTGACCCTCCCGCACACCCAGTTCGTGCTCATGTCGGCGACTCTGGGCGACGTCACGGCGCTCGCCGAGGACCTCGAGCGCCGCACCGGGCGCCCCACGGCGACCGTCACCGGCGTCGAGCGGCCGGTGCCGCTGCACTACTACTACGAGGTCACACCCGTCCACGAGACGATCGAGGACCTGCTCCACACCGGGCAGGCGCCGATCTACGTCGTCCACTTCTCGCAGCTCGCCGCCCTGGAACGCGCGCAGTCGCTGTCCAGCGCCAAGATCGCCAGCCGGGAGCAGCGGGACGCGATCGCCGACCTGATCGGGGACTTCCGCTTCACCACGAGCTTCGGCAAGACGCTCTCGCGCCTGCTGCGCCAGGGGATCGGCGTGCACCACGCCGGGATGCTGCCGAAGTACCGCCGCCTGGTCGAGCAGCTGGCGCAGCGGGGGATGCTGCGCGTCATCTGCGGGACGGACACCCTCGGCGTCGGCATCAACGTCCCCATCCGCACCGTCCTGCTCACCGCGCTGACCAAGTTCGACGGCACCCGGATGCGGCAGCTCAACGCGCGCGAGTTCCACCAGATCGCCGGACGTGCCGGGCGCGCAGGCTACGACACCGCCGGCACCGTGGTGGCGCAGGCGCCCGAGCACGAGTCCGACAACCTCAAGGCGCTGGAGAAGGCGGGCGACGACCCGAAGAAGCGGCGCAAGATCGTCCGCAAGAAGGCGCCGGAGGGCTTCGTCTCGTGGGGCGAGCCGTCGTTCCGGAAGCTGATCGAGGCCGAGCCCGAGACGCTCACGTCGTCGATGCAGATCACTAGCGCCATGCTCATCAACGTGATCGGCCGCGGCGGCGACGTCTACGGCCACGTCCGCGACCTCGTCTTCGACAACCACGAGCCATGGAAGCGGCAGCTCGCCCTCGCCCGCCGCGCGATCGAGCTGTACCGGTCGCTCCTCACCGCGGGCGTCGTCGAGGCTGTCCGCAGCGGCGACGGCGTGGAGATCCGGCTCACGGTCGACCTGCAGCCTAACTTCGCCCTCAACCAGCCGCTGTCGCCGTTCGCGCTCGCCGCGTTCGAGCTCTTCGACGTCGAGTCGCCGGTGTACGCGCTCGACATCGTCTCGGTGGTCGAGGCGACCCTCGACGATCCGCGTCCCGTGCTGTCCGCGCAGCAGTTCCAGGCCCGCGGCGAGGCGGTCGCAGCGATGAAGGCGGAGGGCATCGAGTACGAGGAGCGGATGGAAGCGCTGGAGGAGGTCACGCACCCAAAGCCGCACGACATCCTTCTGCACGAGGCGTTCGCCACCTACGCGTCCAGCCAGCCGTGGGTGGCCGACTTCGAGCTGAGCCCCAAGTCGGTCGTCCGCGACCTGTACGAGCGGGCGATGACGTTCGGCGAGTTCATCGCCTTCTACAAGCTCGCCCGATCGGAGGGCGTCGTGCTGCGCTACCTCTCCGACGCGTACCGAGCGCTCAACCAGACCGTGCCGCTCGACCTCCGCACCGAAGACCTCCGCGACATCGTCGAGTGGCTCGGGGAGCTCGTGCGCCAGGTCGACTCGAGCCTGCTCGACGAATGGGAGGAACTGGTCCACCCGGACGCGGCCAAGCACGCCGCGGAGTCGTCCGAGCTGGCGCCGCCCGCGCCGCGGAACGTGACCACCAACCGGCGCGCGTTCTTCGTCCTGGTGCGCAACGAGCTGTTCCGCCGCATCCAGCTCGCCGCGCTCGACCGCGTCCACGACCTCGGCGTTCTGGAAGGCGAAGCCGCCGTGCTGGCCGGCGGGGTCGCGCCCTTCACCGAGGCGCAGTGGGATGCGGCCCTCGAGGGCTACTACGCCGAGCACGACGAGATCCTTACGGACGCGTCCGCGCGGTCGGCGTCCATGATCCTCGTGGACGAGAAGCCGGAGGGGGCGGAGGGAGTCTGGCGCGTCCGCCAGATCATCGCGGACCCCGAGGGCGACCACGACTGGGGCATCGCCGCCGACGTGCTGCTGGAGGACTCGGCGCGGGAAGGCGTGGCCGTCATCCGGGTCACGTCGGTCGGTCGGCCCTGATCAGTTTGACCGCGGACTGACGCCGTGTGAGTATCGTCACGGTGTCTGAACAGCGCCAGGTCCCTTGCGTGAACTCCGGATGAAGTCTTCAGTCGGAGCGAACGCATCCGACGACACGAGAAAGTAAACGGTGGACCTCACCCTCATCGTCGTGCTGGTCATCCTGCTGGCGCTCTTCTTCGACTTCACGAACGGCTTCCACGACACCGCGAACGCGATGGCGACCCCCATCGCGACCGGCGCGATGCGGCCGAAAGTGGCCGTCGCCCTTGCCGCCGTGCTCAACCTGATCGGCGCGTTCCTCTCCACCGAGGTCGCGAAGACGATCTCCGGCGGCATCATCAAGGAAGGCGCCGGCGGCGTCCAGATCACGCCCGTCCTCATCTTCGCCGGGCTCGTCGGCGCCATCGTCTGGAACATGGTGACCTGGCTCTTCGGCCTGCCGTCATCGTCCAGCCACGCGCTGTTCGGCGGTCTGATCGGCGCGGCGATCGTGGGCGCCGGCCTCCAATCCGTCGACTTCGTCGTGGTGCTGGACAAGGTGGTCCTGCCCGCGCTGATAGCTCCCTTCACCGCCGGTGTCGTTGCGTGGAGCGCGACCAAGCTGGCGTACTGGATCACCCGGCGGTATGACGGGCGGCCGGACGGACGCGGCGGCTTCCGCTACGGACAGATCTTCTCGTCGTCCCTCGTCGCCCTGTCGCACGGCACCAACGACGCGCAGAAGACCATGGGCGTCATCACCCTGACCCTCATCTCGGCGGGCCTGCAGCCGCTGGGCTCGGGCCCGGAGATCTGGGTCGTCATCGCCTGCGCGCTCGCGATCGCCCTCGGCACGTACTCGGGCGGCTGGCGCATCATCCGCACCCTCGGCCGCGGTCTCACCGAGGTGAAGCCCGCGCAGGGCTTCGCGGCCGAGACCAGCACCGCGGCGACCATCCTCGCATCCAGTCACCTCGGCTTCGCCCTCTCGACCACCCAGGTCGCGTCCGGATCGGTCATCGGCTCCGGTCTCGGGCGGCGCGGCGCCTCGGTGCGCTGGGGGACCGCCGGACGCATCGCGATCGGCTGGCTGCTGACCCTGCCTTCGGCCGCCGTCGTGGGCGCCGTCGCCGGACTCCTGGCGGACATCGGCCCCGTCGGCGTGCTCATCGACACGGTGGTGGGCGCTGCGGTGGTCGTCTACATCTTCTGGCGCGCCCGCCGCAACCGCGTCAGCAGCGAGAACGCGGTCGCGCCGGTGCCGCTGCAGGGCAAGAGCGAGGTCGCCCAGTCGGGCAAGGCCGTCCGGATCGAGAAGGTCAAGCCGCTGAAGCGCGGCGGCCGCACCCGGAAGGAGTCCGCATGATCGACTGGGGAGCCTTCGTCCTCGTCTTCGTCGCCGCCCTGGTCGGCGCGTGCGTCGTGGTGGCGTTCTACGCGCTCGGGACGCGCCTGCTCGCGGTCGCCGGCCGCGCCCTGTTCGTGGAGCCGGTGGAGTTCACCGACGCGATCACGGTGCTGACCCCGGAGAAGGCGGCCAAGTTGCAGCGCAAGGCCGAGAAGGCCCAGCGCAAGAACCCGCTGAGCCCAGGCCAGAAGCGCCTGGCGCTGACCGGGGCCTACGCGTGCTTCACCGCCTGCGCGCTGGCGGTGCTGTACGGGCTGTACCTGATCATCCCGTACTTCCACCACTAGGCCGGCGGCTCAGTCCGTCCCGCGCGCCCGTCCGATCGCGTTCATCACGTGGTACACGACGATCGCCGCGATGGCGCCCAGCGCGATCCCGTTGAAGGTCAGCTGGCCGAGGTTCAGGGTGAAGTCGCCGATGCCGATGATCAGAGCCGTCGCGGCGGTGAACTGGTTCTTCGGCTTGGAGAAGTCGACCTTGTTGTCCAGCCAGATCTTCACGCCGATGATGCCGATGAGGCCGTACAGCGCGGTCGTCACGCCGCCGAGCACGCCCGCCGGGATCGTGTTGATCACCGCGCCGACCTTGGGGGAGAGGCCGAGCAGGATGGCGACGATGCCGGCCACCCAGTAGGCCGCGGTCGAGTAGACGCGGGTGGCGGCCATGACGCCGATGTTCTCGCCGTAGGTCGTGGTGCCCGATCCGCCGAAGAAGCCGGCGACCGTGGTGGCGACGCCGTCGGCGAAGAGGGCGCGGCCGGTCACGCGGTTGACCGCGGGGTCGGTGAGCTGGGCGACGCCGCGGATGTGGCCGACGTTCTCGGCGATCAGCACGAGCACCACGGGGAGGAACGCCGGCAGGATGCCCCAGGTCGCGGCCGGCGCCGTGAACGGGTTGGCCGGCAGGGTGAACTGCGGGAGGCCGATCCACGCCGCCTTCTCGACGCCGCTGAAGTCGACCTGGCCGACGATGACGGCGAACACGTAGCCGACCGCGACGCCGAGGAAGATGGACAGCCGCCCGAGCATCCCGCGGAACAGCACGGTGCACAGGATGACCGCGGCCAGCGTCACCAGTGCCGTCACCGGCGCCTTGGCGAAGTTGGCGCCGGCGGCCGGAGCGAGGTTGAAACCGATCAGCGCCACGATCGCACCGGCGACCACCGGAGGCATCAGGCCGTCGATCCACTTCGTCCCGGTCCCGATCACGATCAGGCCGACGATGGCGAGCAGGATGCCCGTGATCAGGATGCCGAACAGGGCCGACGGCATCCCGTGCGCCTTGGTCGCCGCCACGATCGGGACGATGAACGCGAACGACGAGCCCAGGTAACTCGGGAGGCGGTTGCCGGTGATGACGAGGAACAGCAGCGTCCCGACGCCCGAGAACAGCAGCGTGGTCGCCGGCGGGAAGCCCGTCAGCAGCGGCACGAGGAACGTCGCGCCGAACATCGCCACGACGTGCTGCGCGCCCAGGCCGATCGTGCGCGGCCAGGTCAGCCGCTCGCCGGGCAGGACGAGTTCCTGCGCGCCCACCTTCTTGCCGTCGCCGTGCAGTGTCCAGGGCAGAGCCATGCGTGTCCTCACCAGGGGTCGAGTCGGAATAGGCTGGTGTCTGCGCATTCGCGCACTACCCGACGAAGCTGAACGCCCGCCGGGTCACCGCTCACAAGATCCTAAACGGGAGTCAACCATTTCCGCTTCGACCAGCGCGCCCACGACGGCCAAGGGGCGCCTCGACCGCTTCTTCGAGATCAGCGCACGCGGCACCACCTGGGGAACCGAGGTGCGCGGCGGCGTCCTGACGTTCGTGACCATGGCGTACATCGTCATCCTCAACCCGCTCATCCTGGGCGGCACGAAGGATGTGGTGGGCCACACCCTCGGGACCACCCAGGTCGCCGCCGTGACCGCGCTCAGCGCCGGCGTGATGACCCTCCTCTTCGGCCTGATCGCGCGCCTGCCGTTCGCGTTCGCGGCCGGACTCGGCATCAACTCCTTCCTCGCGGTCAACGTGGTCAAGATCCTGACCTGGCAGGAGGCGATGGGCCTCGTCGTCATCAACGGCATCATCATCGTGCTGCTGTCGGCGACCGGGCTGCGCAAGCTGATCTTCAACGCGGTGCCCGCGCCGCTCAAGACGGCGATCACCGTCGGCATCGGCCTCTTCATCGCGTTCATCGGCTTCGTCGACTCCGGCTTCGTCCGCACGACCACGCTGTCGTCCCCGCCGGTCCAGCTGGGCGAGGCCGGCTCGATCGCCACGCTCCCGACCATCACCTTCCTCATCGCGCTGGTCATCATGGGCGTGCTCATGGCGCGCAAGGTCAAGGGCGCGCTGCTCATCGGCATCGTCGCGGCGACCGTCGTCGCGATCATCGGCGAGGCGATCTGGCACGTCGGACCGTCGATGGGCAAGAACCCGGCCGGCTGGAACCTCACCGTCCCGCAGCTGCCGACCTCCCTCGTGTCGCTGCCGGACCTCAGCCTGGTCGGCCAGGTGGACCTGTTCGGCGCCTTCGGCCGGATCGGCGCGCTGGCCGCGATCATGCTGATCTTCACGCTCGTCTTCACCAACTTCTTCGACGCCATGGGCTCGATGACCGGCCTGGCGCGCAGCGCGGGCCTCTCGAACGAGGACGGCACCTTCCCGCGCCTGCAGCCTGCGTTGATCGTGGAGGGCGTCGGCGCGATCGTCGGCGGCGCCACATCCTCGTCGTCCAACACCGTGTTCGTCGAGTCCGCGTCGGGCATCGGCGAGGGCGCGAAGACCGGCTTCGCCAGCGTGGTGACCGGCGTGCTCTTCCTGCTCGCCATGTTCTTCACTCCGCTGACGCAGGTGGTGCCCCTGGAGGTCGCGGCGGCGGCGCTGGTCGTCGTCGGTGCGCTCATGGTGGTGCAGATCCGCCACATCGACTTCAGCGAGTTCTCGGTGGTGCTGCCAGTGTTCCTGACGATCATCGTGATGCCGCTCACGTACTCGATCGCGAACGGCATCGGCGTCGGCTTCATCAGCTGGGTGCTCATCCGCTCGCTCGCCGGCAAGGCGCGCGAGATCAGCCCGCTGCTGTGGATCGTCGCCGCCGGCTTCCTGATCTACTTCGCGCGCGGTCCGATCGAGGGGCTGTTCGGGCAGGTCTAGCCTCTTCGCGCTCGGGATCGCATCCATCGCCTTCGGCTGGACCCTCATCGCACCCATCGCCGGCCTCGTCGTCGGCGTCATGGCGCTGAACCGCGAGCCGCTCGGCCGCACCTTCGCGATCTGGGGCATCGTCCTCAACGCGGTGATGCTCGCCGGCATCGCGATCGGCCTGCTCTTCGCGTTCGTCGGGCTCGGGATCGGGCTGGCGGCGATCCCGTTCGCCTGGCTGTAAGACGAAGCCCACCGCGCGGCTGCGACAATGGGGAGATGGAACCATCCCCCCTCGTCCGGCCGCGCAGCTTCGTCGTCCGGGGACGCAAGACCGAGGCGCAGGCCCGCGCCATCGACGAGCTGTGGCCGGCGTTCGGCGTCGACTTCGACGGCTCGCCGCTCGACCTCGACGCGATCTTCGGGCGCACCGCTCCGCGGGTCGTGGAGATCGGCTTCGGCAACGGCGAGAACCTGCTGACGCTGGCCGAGCGGCACCCCGACCGCGACTTCCTCGGCATCGAGGTGCACGGTGCGGGCATCGGGCGGGTGCTCGGCGCGATGCGGGATCGGGGGCTCACCAACATCCGGATCGTCCGTCACGACGCCGTCGAGGTCTTCGAGCGCGGGCTGCCCACGGGGTCGGTCGACGAGATCCTGATCTTCTTCCCCGATCCCTGGCCGAAGG
>JAEWJG010000157.1 GCA_023386675.1 Actinomycetes bacterium | reverse complement strand
GTGAGGAACCACCCATGAGCACACCCATCGGCCCGTCGGACGCGTCCAAGACTCCGCGCTACGCCGGCCTCTCGACCTTCGCGCGCCTGCCGCGGCTGGAGGACGTGCCGTCCGTCGACCTCGCCGTCGTCGGCATCCCGTTCGACACCGGAGTCAGCTTCCGGCCCGGTGCGCGGTTCGGCCCGGAGCACGTCCGTGCCTCGAGCCGGCTGCTCCGCCCGTACAACCCGGCGCAGGACTTCTCGCCGTGGGAGGCCGTACAGGTCGCCGACGCGGGCGACATCGCGGTGAATCCCTTCCACATCGACGAGGCCGTGCGCCAGATCGCGCAGGCGGCGGCCGAACTCGGTGAGCGGGCGCAGCGCATCCTGACCATCGGCGGCGACCACACCATCGCCTACCCGCTGCTGCAGGCGATCAGTGCCGAGCACGGCCCGGTGGCGGTGCTGCACTTCGACGCCCATCTGGACACCTGGGACACCTACTTCGACGAGCCGATCACGCACGGGACACCGTTCCGGCGGGCGTCGGAGGAGGGCTTCCTCGATCGAACGGGGTCGGTCCACGTCGGCACCCGCGGCCCGCTCTACAGCAAGCAGGACCTGGAGGACGACGAGCGGCTCGGCTTCTCGATCGTGTCGAGCGAGTACATCGAGGAGCACGGCATCCCGTCGGCGCTGGAGCGCATCCGCCGCCGGATCGGCGACCGGCCGTTGTACATCTCGATCGACATCGACGTGCTCGATCCGGCTCACGCGCCGGGCACGGGGACGCCGGAGGCGGGTGGCCTGACCAGCCGCGAACTGCTGCGACTGCTGCGCGGGCTCACCGACCTGAACATCGTCGGCGCGGACGTCGTGGAGGTCGCTCCCGCCTACGACCACGCCCAGGTGACGGGAATCGCGGCGGCGCATGTCGCCTACGAGCTGATGACCGCGATGGCGCAGGTCATCGTACGCGAGCGCGGTGAGGTCGCGGATGACTGAGAGCTCTGGCCGCCGTCCCGTCGCGGTCTACACCGACGTCGACGACACCGACCCCGCCGCCGGCATCGCACTGCTGGAGGCGGGCGGCTTCGAGGTGCGGGTCCTGGGCACGCGCGACCCGGCCGCCATCATCGAGGGCGCCCGGGACGCGGACGCGCTCCTGCCGGGTTACGCCGCGGTGGGCCGTGAGGTGATCGCCGCGCTGCCGCGCCTGAAGGTCATCGCCCTCATGTCGATGGGGTTCGACTACGTGGATGTGGACGCAGCGACCGAGCACGGCGTCTGGGTGACGAACGTGCCGGGAGCAGCGACGGAGGAGGTGGCGACGCACGCGCTCGGGCTCCTGCTCGCAACCACCCGGCAGCTGCCGTTCTACACGACGTCGGCGACCGCCGACCGCTGGAACGAGCGCGCCGCGACAGCCCCGCCGCGGCTGAGCGAGCTGACTCTCGGCGTCGTCGGCCTCGGCCGGATCGGGCGGGAGTTCGCCCGCATCGCCGGACCGCTGTTCGGGCGCGTCCTGGGCTACGACCCGATGCTGCCCGACACCTCGGAGATCGTCGCGGACCTCGCCGCTCTCGGCATCGAGCGGACCTCGCTGGACGAGGTGCGACGGGCCTCCCAGGCCCTCTCGCTGCACGTCCCCCTGACGACGGAGACCGAGCGGATGGTCGACGCCGCATTCCTGGATGCGATGCCCCACGGGTCGTTCCTGATCAACGTCTCCCGGGGCGGACTGATCGACGACCAGGCGGTCGTCGACGCGCTCGACTCCGGGCGGCTGGCGGGAGCCGCGCTCGACGTGCTGGACCAAGAGCCCCCGCCCGCTGGCCATCCGCTCGTCGGCCGCCCGGACGTGGTGCTCACCCCGCACATCGCCTACTTCTCGCAGTTCACCGAGGCCGAATACGTGCGCGTGCAGGCGCAGAACGCGGTGACGGCGCTGGCGACGGGAACGCCGGACGCGCCGGTCAACCGACTTTCCTGAACAGCGGCGCGGTTCAGCGCAAAGGCGTCCATCCTGGAGGCAGCGGGCCGTCCAGCTCCTCGCGCTCCGCGTCCGCCGCCGCCGACCAGCCCTGCGCTGCGCCCTCGGCGTCGAAACCGCCGCGGGCGAACCGCACGCCGACGTCCGGAAGGTGCGTGCGCGGAGGGCCGCCGCGACGGACCGAGGCCCGGACGTTCCAGGCGTCGTCGGCGAAGCCGCCGCCCCGGAACACGCGGTAGTCGCGGTAGCGTCCGGGATCCAGAAGGTCCCAGCACCACTCCCACACGTTGCCGAGCGTGTCGAACAGGCCGTTCAGGTTGGGCAGGCGGAGGCCGACGTCCGCCGGCGCCGTCAGCCCGTCGGCGCTCGTCCAGGCGACCTCCGGCAGCGGGCCGTAATGGGGACCGGTCGAGCCCGCGCGGCAGGCGAACTCCCACTCTGCCTCGGTCGGCAGGCGGTAACCGTCCGCGTCCACGTGCCAGGTGACGTCCTCGCCGTCGAATGTATAGGCGGGATCGAGGCCCTCCCACTCCGACGCTGCGTTGCACAGACGGACGGCGCGCTGCCAGCTGATCCCGGTCGCCGGCCGTCGAGGGTGTTGCGAGGGCTCGCCGATCAGGTCTGCGACCTCCGCCTCGGTGACGGCGAAGACGCCGAGCTCGAACGGCTCCAGCTCGACGGTCCAGCGCCGTTTGCGCCGCGCGTCGTGCAGTTGCACGGTGCCCGCGGGGATGTGCGCCAGCTCGATGTCCACGCCTCCAGACTGTCACGGGCGGCGCGTCGGTTACGCCGGGACGATCACCGGCACTGACCGGCGACCGCGATCTGCTGGTCGCTCGGCCGGCCGTAGGCCTCGATGCCCGCGCCGGCGGTGTCGAAGCCCATGGAGATCGCCCAGGCGGTCGCCCACATCTCGTCGTCGTGATGGAACGTCGGTCCCTCGAACAGCGGCTTGCACTCGGGCCGGACCACCTGGGAGTGGCCGACTTCGTGCGTGATCAGCGCTTTCGCATTCACATCCCCGCGGGCGAAGCCGTCTTGCACGCCGAAGTTGAGGTCGATGGTCGCCCAGCCGCCGTCCTCCTCGTGATAGACGGTCGTCCCCGAATACCAGTCGTCGCCCAGTCCGCTGACGAGCTGGTGGAACTCGAAGTCGAGGCTGACGCCGTGAGCGATCGAGCGGGCGTAGTCCTCGATGCGGGCGCGGACCGGCCACGCCGGGTCCTGCTTGGCGGCCTCGCCGTCGGACTGCGAGGTGTTCACGACGTCGATCGTCGACACGATCTGCAGCAGCCCCGACCCGCCGAACTGGGCCGACATCGCCCCAGCCTTGCCGGCGTCGATGGCGTGTCGCAGCTCGATCCGGCTCGCGTAGGTGGCCGACGCGTCGCTTGTGAGCACCTGCTCGCCCTGGGACGCCAGCGCGGTGTACACGGCGCTCGCGGCGTCGGAGACCTTCTTCTGGGCCGCGGTCAGGGCCGCGACGTCGGCTGCGCGATCCTTCCGCTCGGCGAGCTCGTGCCGGGTGAGGCGCTCGGTGCCCTGCACGTGGGTCAGCACGGTCCACGGCAGCAGATCGGGCAGCGGGGAGACGCGCGGGGCGTCGAAGCGCACGAAATGCATGTCTGCGCTCGCCTTCTTCAGCCCGGCCTGCGCGGCGGCGAGGGCCGTGGATGCGGCCTCGGGCAGGAAGGCGGGCCGGGGATGCCCGAGGAACGTCTCCATCGAGCCGACGGAGGCACGTGCCTTGTCGATGGCTGCGCCGCGCAGATCGGTGGCGTCCGAGAGGGCGGCCGAGGCGGAGGTCAGCTGCCGGTCGGCGGTGTGCACGGCAGACCGCGCCAGCGCCTGCCAGCCGAGGCCCGCGCCGATCCCGGCGGCGGTGGCGAGCAGCACGAATGCGGTGACCCAGACCCAAAGCGCCCGCCGTCGTCGCGGTCGCGCCGGTTCCGTCGTCGTCACCGTCTCGTCGTCCATGCATCCCCCTCGTCGTCCCGGCTTCGGACCGGCGAGCACCGATCCTATTGAGTAGACGGGTTCTGCACCGGGCTATGACGCGCCGGGCCTAACGGTGCGGCGTCGCCCGCCGATAGTGCGGCACGTGGAGACCCTGTTCATCGCCCTGCGCGTGCTCGTCGTGCTGGGCGTGATGGTGGCGCTGCTGTGGTTCGTGCAGCGTCGCGTCACCAAGGGGCGCACCTCCGCACGGAGGCGCCGCGGCAACGCGGTGACCGTCGTCGGCCGGCAGGGTGTCGGGCCGAAGGCATCGGTGGTCGTCGTGGATGTGGACGGCAACCGGTTCGTGCTCGGCGTCACCGAACGCCAGGTGTCCGTGCTCCACGCCTCCGACCGTCCGCAGGATGCGGACGTCACCCCGCTCGTCCGCGTGCCAGAGGCCGAAGCCCGCACGGGCACGGACGACGCGCGGGCCGGCAGCGCCGGCAGCACCAGCACCACCACGACCACCAGGCAGGATGCCGACTTCCTCACGGCGCAGGGACGCGCCTCGCTCTTCGACGAGGCACTCAAAGGCTCGATCCTGTCCCCGGCCACCTGGCGGCAGGCGAGTTCGGCGGTGCGGCCCAAGAAGTGACGGCGCGCACGGGGAGGCTTCCCCGGCTGGCCGTCGCGGGTGCGCTCGTGGCGGCGGTCGCCGTCGCCATCGTCCTGTTCGGCGCAAACGCCGCGCACGCCGTCCCCACGCCCGTCCCGACGCCGTCCGGCCCGGCCGGCCCCGGTGGCGCAGGTGGCGCGGGCGGCATCACCCTCGACATCAACGGCCCGAACGGCACGCCGAACGCCGCCATCCTGACGCTCGTCGGCATCACCATCCTGTCGGTGGCGCCCGCGCTGCTGCTGATGATGTCGTCGTTCACCAAGATCTTCGTGGTGCTCGCGATCACCCGGAACGCGCTCGCCCTGCCGTCCATCCCGCCGAACCAGGTGCTCGCCGGCCTCTCCCTGTTCCTGAGCCTGTTCATCATGAGCCCGGTGCTGGTCGACATCAACAACTCGGCCGTGCAGCCCTACCTCGCCGGCCACATCGACTTCACCGCGGCCGTCCACCTGGCGGAGGGGCCGCTGCGGCACTTCATGGCCGCGCACACCCGCGAGGAGGACATCGCGCTCATGACGCGGGCGGCCGGGCGCCCGAACCCGGAGAACATGACCAGCGTCCCGATGCTGACGCTCATCCCGGCGTTCATGATCTCCGAGCTGCGGGCCGCCTTCATCATCGGCTTCGTCATCTTCGTGCCGTTCCTCGTCATCGACATGGTCGTGTCCGCCGCGCTGATGTCGATGGGCATGATGATGCTCCCGCCGGTGATGATCTCGCTGCCCTTCAAGATCCTGCTGTTCGTCCTGGTCGACGGCTGGGGGCTGATCATCCAGAGCCTGATCACGAGCTACGGGGGCAGCGGATGAATCCCAGTGCCGTCCTCGACATCGCCATGCAGGGCCTCATGGTCACCGCGAAGCTGGCCGCGCCGATCGTCATCACGGCGCTGGTCGTCGGCTTCGCGATCTCGCTCGTGCAGTCGATCACCCAGATCCAGGAGGTCACCCTCTCGTTCGTGCCGAAGGCGGCGGCGGTCGCCGTGGCGCTGATCATCTGCGGGCAGTGGATGATCTCCGAGCTGGTCTCGTTCACGCACGTGCTGTTCGACAAGATCCCGCTGCTGCTGGGCGGTGGATGATGAACATCCCCATCGACCTGGCGGCCATCGAGGCGATCGCGCTCGCGTCGCTGCGGATGGTCGCGTTCCTCGTCATCGCGCCGCCGTTCTCGTACAACGGGTTCCCGGCCCAGGTGAAGGGGATGCTCGCGATCGGCCTGGCCGTCGCGGTCGCGCCGCGGGTCGGCTCCGGCTACCACTCGGGCGACACGGGCGCGTTCCTCCTCGACCTCGTGCGCGAGCTGGCCGTGGGCGCGACGCTCGGGTTCCTCGTCTTCCTGGTCTTCGCGGCCATCCAGTCGGCGGGCAGCTTCATCGACCTGTTCGGCGGCTTCCAGCTGGCGCAGGCGTTCGACCCGCAGGCGATGATCAACGGCGCCCAGTTCACCCGGATGTTCCAGCTCACCGCGCTCGCGCTGCTGTTCGCATCGGGCGGCTACCAGCTCATCATCGGTGGCCTCGTGCGGTCGTTCGACGCCATCCCGCTCGCCACCGGCCTGAGCATGGCCGACCCGGCGAAGGAGATGGTGAACGGGGTGTCGCAGATGTTCCTCGCGGCGCTGCAGATCGCCGGACCGCTGATCGTGGTGCTGTTCCTGGCGGATGTCGGGCTCGGCCTGCTGACCCGCGTCGCGCCCGCGCTCAACGCCTTCTCGCTGGGCTTCCCGCTCAAGATCATGCTGACGGTCGTCCTGTCGGCGATCGTCTTCGTGGCGCTGCCCGGGGTGGTCTCCGGCCTCACCGACACCGCCGTCAAGACCATGCTGGGGGTGGGCCGGTGAGCGACGCGCAGGAACGCACCGAGAAGGCGACCGACAAGCGGATGAAGGAGGCCCGCTCGAAGGGCCGCCTCTCCAAGTCCATGGACCTCACGGCATGGGTCGGCGTCGGCGCCGCCGCGGTCATGCTCCCGTTCACGCTGCAGCAGGGGACGACCGCGGCGATCGACCAGCTGTTCTCGGTGCGCTCGGTGATCGAGAGCCCCGACCCCGCGAAGGCGGTCGCGGCGCTGGGCGACGGGTTGGGCAGCATCATGGCGACGATCGGGCCGCTGCTCGCGGTGGGCGCGCTCGCCGTGGTGGGCGCGGCGGCCGTGCAGGGCGGCATCCACTTCAAGAAGCTCGAGGGCAAGTACGAGCAGTTCAACATCGTGCAGGGTCTCGGCCGGGTGTTCGGGATGCGCGCGCTCTGGGAGGGCGCCAAGACGCTGTTCAAGTCGGCGGTGGTCGCGATCGGGCTCTACCTCGTCGTGCAGGGGCTGATGCCGGTGCTGCTGACCTCCGGGTCGATGCCGCTCGCGTCGCTGCTCTCCGCCGCATCCGGCGGCACCGCCGGCCTGCTGCAGGCGGCGGTCGGCGCCGGGCTCGTGCTCGCCGGCCTCGACGTGCTCGTCGTGATGCGGCGCAACCGCAAGCACACGCGGATGAGCAAGCAGGAGGTCCGCGATGAGAACAAGAACACCGAGGGCGACCCGCTGGTGCGCTCGCAGCGGCGCTCGCGTCAGCTGGCGATGAGCCGCAACCGCATGATCGCGGCGATCGGAGGGTCGGATGTGGTGCTCGTGAACCCGACCCACATCGCCGTCGCCGTGAAGTACGAGCCGGGCAAGTCGGCCCCGCGCGTCGTCGCGAAGGGCGCAGGCGCGATCGCGCTGCGCATCCGCGAGAAAGCCGAGGAGGAGCGCGTGCCCATCGTCAAGGACATCCCGCTCGCGCGGGCGCTGCACGCCGGCTGCGACATCGGGGACGAGATCCCGGTCGAACTCTACAACGCGGTGGCGCGCGTCCTGGCCTTCGTCATGTCGCTGAAGAAGCGCGGCTCGTCCGCCGGAATCCACACCATGCGTCCCCAGCTGGGAGGGCTGTCGTGAAGCAGAACAAGGGTCTCGCCGCGAAGATCGCGGTGCCCATCGGAGTCGTCGGCATCATCATGCTGCTGGTCGTGCCGGTGCCTGCCTGGCTGCTCGACCTGCTCATCATCGTCAACATCATGCTGGCGCTGGTCATCCTGCTCACCACGATGTTCGTCAAGAAGCCGCTCGACTTCTCGGTGTTCCCGTCGCTGCTGCTCGTGGCGACGCTGTTCCGGCTGGGACTCAACGTCGCCTCCACCCGTCTGGTGCTCGGCGACGGGTTCGCCGGGCAGGTCATCCAGGCGTTCGGGCATGTCGCCGTCGGCGGGTCGATCATCATCGGCGCGGTGGTGTTCCTCATCCTCGTCGTTATCCAGTTCATCGTCGTGACCAAGGGCGCCGAGCGCGTGGCCGAGGTGGGCGCGCGCTTCACCCTCGACGCCATGCCGGGCAAGCAGATGGCGATCGACGCCGACCTGAACGCCGGTCTCATCACCGAGGAGCAGGCCCGCGCCCGGCGCGCCGAGGTGTCCGCCGAGGCGGACTTCTACGGCGCGATGGACGGCGCCTCCAAGTTCGTCAAGGGCGACGCGATCGCCGGCATCCTGATCATCATCATCAACGTGGTCGGCGGCATCGCGATCGGCATGATCCAGCGCGGCATGGACATCGCGGACGCGGTCAGCCACTACACGCTGCTGACCATCGGCGACGGCCTGGTGTCGCAGATCCCGGCGCTCCTCATGGCCGTCTCGACGGGCATGATCGTGACCCGCTCGAACGCCGAGTCGGAGATGGGCACGACGGCAAGCAACCAGCTGAGCCAGTCGCGCACCGCGCTGATGATCGCGGGGTGCGCCGCGATCGTCCTGGCGCTCATCCCCGGCATGCCGCCGATCCCGTTCGTGCTCGTCGGGGCGTTCCTCATCCTCGCCTCGCAGCGCATCAAGACCGCGCAGGCGGCGCAGAAGAAGGCGGAGGCCGCGAAGAACGCGGTGGCCACCGCGACCAAGAGCGAGACGACCGAGGACCTCATCGAGCAGATGCGCGTCCACGCCCTCGAGATCACGCTCGCGCCCGACCTGGTCGACATCGTGAGCGGTGCATCCGACGACCTCCTCGCGCGGGTGCGTGCACTTCGCCGCAAGATCGCGCTCGAACTCGGCATCATCGTCCCGCCGGTGCGCACCCGCGACAGCGCCGACCTCCCGCCCGCGACCTATGTCATCAAGATCGCCGGTGTGGAGGCGGGGCGCGGCCAGGCGCCGTCCGGCCGGGTGCTCGCGCTCGGCGACGCGCTCGACAACCTCCCGGGCACGCCGACGGTGGAGCCGGTGTTCGGGCTGCCAGCGAAATGGATCCCGTCCGAGATGCGGCACAGCGCCGAGCTGGGAGGGGCGACGGTGATCGATCGCGTGTCGGTTCTCATCACGCACCTGTCGTCGATCATCACGTCGAACGCCGGCCGCCTCCTCACCCGCGAGGACGTGCGCCTGCTGACCGAGGGCGTCAAGCAGGTGAACCCGCCCGCGGTGGAGGAGCTCATCCCGAACCTGCTGTCGCTGGCCGAGGTGCAGCGGGTGCTGCAGGGGCTGCTCGCCGAGCAGGTGCCGATCAACGACCTGCCGCGCATCCTCGAGGCGCTGACGTTGCGGGCGAAGCTCTCGAACGACCCGGAGGGGCTCGTGGAGGCGGCGCGCACGGCGCTCGGGCCGGCGGTCGTCGCCCCGCACCTCGACGGCGGGACGCTGCGCGTCATCATGCTCGACCCCGGCCTCGAGCAGTCGATGCTGGAAGGCCTGCGTCCGTCGGAGAACGGCACGCAGATCGTGCTCGACCCGGTGCGGCTGGAAGCGGTGCTCGCGTCCATCCGGGACACGGCCGGCCGGCTCGACGACGCCGGGGTGTCCGCGGTGCTGGTGTGCGCTCCGGCGCTGCGGCCGGCGATCCGGCGGCTGGTCGCGGGGCAGATCGCGGGACTCTCGGTGCTGTCGTACCAGGAGGTGACCGCCGTCCAGGCGGCCATCGAGACCGTGGGGGTGGTCCGCGGTGCGGAGTCGATCGCGGCCTGAGTGGCTCGGCGGCGACGCCGAGGAGGAGGTGCTGCCCGCCGTCTCCACGTCGTCACTCGCGTTCCAGGCGGTGCTGGACGACCTCGTCC
>JAEWJG010000133.1 GCA_023386675.1 Actinomycetes bacterium | reverse complement strand
CGACGAACCCTCTCCACGAGCGGACCAGCTATGGGATCGGGTTGGCGTTGGTGCGTGAGATCGCGGTCGGGCACCACGGCGATGTGCGCGTCGCTTCCACCGGGCCCGAGGGGACGGTTCTCGAATTCCGGGTCCCGGCAGCCTGACGACGCGATGTCGCCGCCGGTTCAGCGCTCCAGCGCATCTTCCGGCTCCGCCGCCGGCGTCGCGACCCGGGCCGTCCGGCCGTGTCCGGTGACCGTGAGGTAGATCACGAGCGCGACGATCGCGGCCAGGAAGATCAGGCTGGTCACGATGGTCCCGAGCCCCAGACCGCCGTCTGCCGTCGGCTGCGAGAGGAAGTCGCCCAGGGACGCTCCGAGAGGCCGGGTCAGGATGTACGCCAGCCAGAACGCGACCACGGCGCCCAGGCGGAATGCGAAGTGGGCGAGCGCGACCACCCCGATGGCGACGGCGAACACGATGACCGAGGTCAGGTAGCCGAGGTCCAGCTGCTCCGCGAGCAGGTCGCCGGCGGCGGTCCCCAGCGCGAAGGTGAAGAGGATCGCGAGCCAGTAGAACGCTTCCCGTCGTCGGGTGACGATCTCGTGGATGGACAGGGTCCGTTCCACGCGGTACCAGACGACGAACGTCGCGATCAGCGCGACCGCGAACACGATCGTGGAGACCACCAGCGGCACACCCAGGACGTCCGTGAGGTTGTCGGTGATCAGGGTGCCGACGACGCTGATGAGCACGACGGTCAGCCAGTAGATCCCCGGGATGTACCGGGTGGCACGGAACTGGACCGCGAACACGAGCAGGAACAGGACGGCCATCACGATCGAGGTGACCTGCGTCCCGAGATGGAGGCTCGAGGCGAGCAGATCGGCCGCGGTCTCGCCGACGGTCGTCGCGAGGATCTTGATGGTCCAGAACGACGGCGTGGGCTCGGGAACCTTGTTCTCCCGCAAGACGAGACGGTTCGGCTCGATCGTGTGGCTGGCTTCTGTCATGGCGGTTCCTCTCGGGACGTTCGTCGGTGCAGACTTCGCCCATCGAATCCAGCCGCCGTCAAGAAAACTCCAAGGATCAGCGGAGCAGCGCCTCGTGGGCCAGCTCCAGCAGACGCCCGGTGCGGAACTCCTCATGCGCCGTCACCGTGAGCACCGCGCCGTGCGCGTCGTCGACGACGACGTACTGCCCGTAGCGCCCGTCGAACCGCCACAGTCCTGACGGCCCCTCCCACACCGCGATCCCGTAATGCGCCGACGATCCGGTCTCGCCGGTCTCGACCCAGCCGGCATGCATCCCGTCGATCCAGTCGGCGCTGACGATCCGCTCCCCGCGCCACACCCCGCGGTCGCGCAGCACGCGGCCGATCCGGGCGAGCTCCCCGGTGCGGAGCTGCAGCCCGGTGCCGGCGACGATGTGGCCGAGCGGGCATCTCATCCACTGCGGGTTGTCGATTCCGAGCGGGTCGAAGAGCCGCGGGAGCAGCCAGTCGCGCACATCGCCGACCCGCGCGGCCAGCATCCGCATGGCGACGTAGGTGCTGGCGTCGGAGTACTGGAACCGCCGGCCGGGACCGATGGTGGGCCGCCGCAGCATCTCCTGCGCGAGATCGCGCCCAGGCACCGGCTGGTCGCCGAACCACGTGAAGTCGATTCCGCTCGACATGGTGAGCAGGTCGCGGAGCGTCACCCGGTCGACGCCCTCGCCGAGTTCGAGCTCCGGCAGCGCCTCGGCGACCGTGGTGTCGAGCGAGAGGATGCCGTGGTCGACCGCGATCCCGGCGGCCAGCGCGCTGACGCCCTTGGAGACCGAGTACAGGTTCTTGCGGTCGTCGCTGCGCCAGCGGTGTGCGGCCTCGTCGTCACCGACCAGGGCGTGCGCGCCGTAGACGCCGAGCCCCTCCTGGTCGACGGATCGGACGAAGCGGCCCAGGAGGAGATCGGCGTCGGTCATGCATCCATTCTGGACCGCCGCGGTGACACGTCAGCCCTTGACGGCACCGCCCAGCACGCCGCGGACGAAGTAGCGCTGCAGCGAGATCACCAGAATCAGCGGGATCAGGATGGAGACGAACGTCGCCGCCATCACCAGCGACTCGCCCTGCCCGTTCGACTGCACCAGGCCGGCCACCTGCACCGTGATCGGCGCGCTCATGTCCGAGCCGCCCAGGAAGATCAGCGGGATGAGCAGGTCGTTCCACGACCACAGGAACTGCATGATCGCGAGCGACGCCATCACCGGGATGGACAGTGGCAGCACCACAGAGCGGAACACGCGGAGCGCGCCGGCGCCGTCGAGCGAGGCCGACTCGAACAGCTCCTGGGGTATGGAGGCCATGAACCCGCGCAGCAGGAAGATGCCGAACGGGATGGTGAAACCGACCTGGTAGATCCACACCGACGGGATGGTGCCCTGGAGTCCGGTGGCGTGGAAGAACCGCAGCATCGGCACCAAGGTCACCTGTGGCGGGATGACGAGCATCGCCACCAGCACGAGCGACAGGATGGTGCGACCCGCGAACCGCATGCGCGTCAGCGCATATGCCCCGAGCGCGCTGAGCACGGTCGTCAGCGCGGTCACAGGGATGGCGATCGCCAGCGATGTGGCGAGGCTGCTGCCGACGCCGATCACGCTCATCGCCTGCTGGTAGTTGTAGCCGGTGAACAACGGCTGGACGAAGGCGTTCCACCAGCCGTTCGCGGCGGAGTCCGACTGCGTCCTCATGCTCGTCACGAACAGCGCGAGGACCGGCGTGAACCAGACCACCATGAAGGTGACGATGATCACGTGCAGCACCGGTCGCGTCCAAGTCAGGCGGAAGCGGCGGCGCGTGCGGGCGGTGGAGGGTGCCCGGCGGGGCGCCGTGCCGGTGGGGCGGCGCGACTCCACGGGAGCAGTGCGTTCGAGTGCGGTCGTCATGTCAGCGTGCCTCCTCGGCGCGGAACTGCCGGATGTTGATGATGACGATGGGCAGGGCGACGATCAGCAGGATGACCGCGATCGCGCTCGCGTGACCCAGGTTGTTCGCCGCGAAGAGCTCGGAGTACATCTTGTTCGCGATGACGTCGGTACCGAAGTTGCCGTTCGTCATCACATAGACGATGTCGAACACCTTCAGGGCGAAGATGACCTCGGTCGTGACCACGACGAGCACGGCCGGCAGGATGCTCGGCAGCGTGATCGAACGGAAGATGCGCCACTCCCCGGCGCCGTCGAGCCGCGAGGCCTCGACGAGCTCCGCCGGCACGTTCTTCACGGCGGCGGACAGGATGAGCGCGGCGACGCCGAGGCTCGACCACACGGCCACGAAGATCAGGCACAGCGTGTTGACGAACGGCATCTGGAGCCACGGCGCGGGTGCCGCGCCGGTGGCCGTCCACAGCGCGTTCAGCACACCGGTCTGCGAGGTGCCGCCGGGCTTGTAGGAGTAGATCTGGCGCCAGATGATCGACCCGGCGGTGAACGAGATGGCGGTCGGCAGGATGATGAGGGTCATCGCGACCTTCTCGTACTTCACCCGGTCGAACAGCACCGCGACGACAAGGGCGAGCACGAGCGTCGCGACGGGGAAGACGATCAGCCAGACGACGTTGTTGCCGAGCACCTGCACCATCTGATCGCCGAACGCCCACGCGAAGTTGGCGAGGCCTGCCCACGCCTTCCCGTCGGCGCCTAAGAACGCGTAGGCGATCGTCGCGACGAGCGGGTAGACGAGGATGAGGGCGATGACCGCCAGGGGCACCAGCAGCCACACCCAGGGACGGATCCCGTGGGCGCGCCGTGGCGTCAGCCGGGTGAGGATGCGCTCCCCCAGCCCCAGCATCAGGTACACGACGGCGGGGATGCCGACGGCGCCGATCACGATGAGCGCCGGGACGCTGGTCATGAGATCCACGGGATCCGTCCTTTCGGATGAGGGAGACGGCTAGGAGCCGTCCGCCGCCTTCTGGATGGTCTGCAGCACCGAGTCGAGCGAACCAGGATTCTGCAGGTACGAGATGACGCCCTTGTAGAAGGCCGCGCTGGTGGCCGCATTCGCCATCACGTTCGGGCCGGTCGCCAGCGTCACGTTGTCGCCGAAGTATGTCTTGGCGGCGCGCTGCAGGAGCGTCGACTTGTACGTGTCCGACGGGACGTTCTTGTTCGAGACCGTCCAGTGGTCGGCCGAGGCGAGCAGCGCCTGGGCCGGAGTCGACTCGATGAACTTCATGAACGCACGGGTCTTGTCATTGTCCTGGAACGCGGTGGCGACCGTGGTCTGGAAGATCTCCGTGTTCTGGTACTTCGGGTCGCTCGCCGGCACCTGATAGAAGTCCAGGTTCGTGGCCGCCTTCACGTCGGCGCCGATGAGCCCCGGCACCCAGCTGCCCCAGACATCCGCCTGGCAGGTCGCCGGCTTCGCGACGAGGCCGTTCGAGCCGGTGGCGATGGAGGCGGCCAGCGAACCTGTCACGCCGCCCGAGACCTTCTTGTCGTCCGTCGCGATCGAGCCGAACATCTGGAACGCGTCCTTGACCTCCGGGCTCGTCCACTTCAGCTGACCCTCGCCCCACTGCTTCAGCAGGTCGGGGCCGTACTTCTTGGCGAACAGGATCTCGATGAACTGGGCTCCGGGGAAGCCGCTGCCCGCGCCCGACTCCTCCGCGATGCACCAGACCGGCGTGTTCTTGGCCGCCTGGGCGTCCGTCCAGTCGGTGATCTGCTTCCAGGACGTCGGATTCTTGGGCCCGGTGTACTGCTCCGGGTTGTACCAGAGCATGAAGTTGCTGAAGCCCTGGTAGACGCCGTAGACCTTGCCGTCGATGGAGGCGCCGTCGAGCAGCGACTGGTTGTAGTTCGCCTTCAGCTCGTCCTCGCCGATCACCTTCGAGAGGTCCATCAGCTTGCCCTGCTTCGCGTAGCCGGAGGCGACGCCGAGACTGAGGTCGGCGACGGCGGGCGGGTTGCCCGCCTGCGAGCGCGACTGGACGATGTTGTTGGTGTCCTGCGTGCCGGTGTAGTTGACCTTCGTGCCGGTCGCATCCGTGAAGGCCTTGTAGACGGCCTGGAGGATCGCGCCCTCGTTGCCGCCGTTCGGTCCGATGTACTCGATGGAGCCGCCGAGCTGCTTGCCGCCGGCGATCTTCTTGGCCTCGTCGACGGCCTTCTTGTACAGCGACGAGTCGAGGCCGACTGCCTGGGCAGTGGCTCCGGGCTGCGAAGCGGCCTGCTGGTCGCTGGCGCACGCCGTCAGGGCGAGCGCCGCGGAGGCGATGGCCGCAGCGGCGAACAGCACGCGCCGACGGCTCTGGGATGACTGCATTGTCTCTCCTCGGTGGGGTGATGGATGGTGCGGGTCGCGGCTACCGGGCGGCGGCCGAGGTCAGGATGTCGAGCTCGCGGTCGTCGATGCGCGGCGCCGCTGTCTTGTGCAGGGCGCGCTCGATGTACTCGCGCGCGGCCCGCATCTCGCCGACCGGGTCCGGAACGGCGTCCAGCTCGAGCAGGGTGACGCCCGAGACAGGGGTCTCGTTGACGAGCCGGTTCCAGGCGAACCAGTCGATGGAGCCGGCGCCGACGCGGCGGAAGTACTCGCGGTGCGCGAGGTGCACGTTCTCGTCGATCGGGATCTCCGGCATCGCACCGAGGGCGTCCTTCCAGTGCGAGAGCACCATCCGGTCGCGATGGTGATCCATGACGAGCGACGGGTTCGCGCCCGACAGCGTCAGGTGGCCGGTGTCGGGGCACATGAAGACGTAGATGGGATCGGTCAGCGTCATCAGCAGGTCGACGTCGCGCTGCGTGCAGAACACGGAGTGCGCCTCCGTGTGCACGGCGGTCTTGACGCCGAGGCGAAGTGTCGCGTCACCGACGCGGTGCAGGATGTCCGCCAGCGTCGACATGTAGGCGTGGTCGACGAAGAGCGGCGGCTGCGCGTCGCGGGAGCGGCGCATCGGGGGACCGACGACCATGGTGTCGCCCCCGGCATCGCGGATGAACTCGGCGTACGCCGCCGCCTCGTCCGCCGCCTGAGACGGGTCGGTGCCGGCGCCCCAGCCGAGCGCGATGTGGAAGCCGCTCTTCAGCGCGAGGCCGCGCGAGGCGAGCTCCTGGCGGAATGCCGCCGCCGAGCCGTACGCCTCGATGGCGGAGTGCCAGTCGGCCGGCGGGAAGGTCAGTTCGAGGAGCTCGATGCCGGCTGCCTGCATCCCGTCCAGGATGCGCTCCCACATCGCGAGCGGGTCCTTGCGACGCAGTTCCACGATGTCGTCGTAGTCGCCGACACCCCAGAACTGCGGGTGGTAGAAGGTGATGAGGTCGACGCCGAAGCGGGTCTCAGGCATGAGCTGGGATGTCCTTTGCGTTGAGGGTGGACGGCTCGGGGCGCGACGGCCGCGAGGCGATGGGGACGACGGTGGAGGTGCTGCTGGCGGTCTCGATGGCCTCGAGCACCTCGAGCACGTGGAAGGCCAGCTCGGCCGAGGTACGCAGCAGCGCGCCGTCGAGCGCGGCGGCCAGGTCGGCGACGCCGTGGCCGCGGAGGTACTGCACCGGCTCGCCGGGTGCTCCCCCCGGCGCGAGCACCGGCTCGAGGGTGGTCCAATCGGCGTCGGCGTGGCGCTTGAGCTGCACGGGGCCGTCGTACTCGTTGGGGTCGGGCAGGCTGAGCGCGCCCTCCGTGCCGTACAGCTCGATCTTCGGGAGGTGGTGGTCCCAGACGTCGAAGCTGAACAGCAGCGTGCCGATGGCTCCCGACGCGAAGCGGATGGTGGCACCGGCGTGGGTGGGCGTGATCACCTCGATGGTGTCGACCCGGGCGCCCGGGGCGGTCACGGTGCGGACGGGCGCGCCGATGCGGGAGAAGCCGGTCACCTCGGCGACCGGGCCGAGCAGGTTGACCAGGGCGGTGATGTAGTACGGCCCGAGGTCGAGCGCCGGGCCACCGCCCGGCCGGAACAGGAAGCCGGGATCCGGGTGCCAGGTTTCGGCCTTGGAGTGCGTCACGAATGCGACTGCGCCGATCGGCTCGCCGATCACGCCCGCGTCGACGGCGGCGCGGGCGGTCTGACCGGCGCTGCCGAGGAAGGTGTCGGGCGCGGAGGCGAGGACACGGTCCTCGCGATCGGCCGACACTAGCATCCCGGTCGCATCGGCGACAGTGGCCGCGATCGGCTTCTCGACGTAGACGTTCTTACCCGCGGCGAGCGCCTGCTGGGTGACGGTCGCGTGGGCGGCGGGCGGCGTGATGTTCACCACGATGTCGATATCGGGGTCGGCGAGCAGCTCGTCGATGCCGGCGTACGCGCGGATGCCGGTGTCGGCGGCGAGCCGGTCGGCGAGTTCTTGCACGAGGTCGGCGCAGCCGGCGAGCTCGAGCTGCGGGAAGCGTCGCATCCCGTCGACGTAGCGACGGGAGATGTTGCCGCAGCCGATGATGCCGACGCCGGAGGTCGTGGTGGTCACTGGAGTCCTTTCCAGGCACCGTCCGGTGCCCGGGAGGGCTCGACCGTCGGTGTCGTGCATCCAGTTCTAGAGGACCGTTCCGGCTTTTGTCTAGTGTTGCTCAAAACTTTTTCCGAATGCTGTTCGCTTTTGCTTTATCCTGCTCATTCTTTGTGCGAGACTGTGTCCCATGTTCGAATCGAGCGGCGTCGCGGCCGCCAGCGCGGGGGCGGCCGACCTCTTGCGGCTACTGCGCGACGGGGAGCCGCGCACCCGCGCCCAGATCGGCGCGCAGACCGGCTGGGCCCGGGCCACCGTCGACAGCCGCGTCGAGACGCTGCGATCCGCCGGCCTCGTGACGATCGAATCGGTGCAGTCCACCGGAGGCCGCCCGTCCACCCGCTTCCAGCTCGTGCCGGAGAGCCGCCTCATCGTCGCCGCCGACATCGGCCACACGCACCGCGTCATCGGGCTCACCGACCTGCTCGGACGGGTGCTGGCCCAGCGGCGCGCGGAGGCCGACATCGAAGACGGCCCGGAAGTCGTGCTCGACTGGTGCGTCGACACCGCCGTCGAGCTCGCGCACAGCATCGGCCGCGACCAGCGGGACCTCGCCGCTGTCGGCGTCGGCCTCCCAAGCCCCGTCGAGTTCGAGACCGGGCGCCCCTTCAACCCGGTCGGGATGCGCGGCTGGACCAACTTCGACGTGCCCGGTTACGTCAGTCGGCGGCTGGACGTCCCGGTGCTCGTGGACAACGACGCCAACCTCATGGCGCTCGGCGAGCAGTCGCGCGCGTTCGCCGACCAGCGCGACCTCATCTTCATCAAGATCACCGACAGCGGACTCGGCGCAGGCGTCATCGCCGGCGGCGCGCTGCAGCGAGGCGGCTGGGGCATCGCAGGCGACATCGGGCACGTGCCCGTGCCGCGCGGAGCCGGCATCCCCTGCGAGTGCGGCAACACCGGGTGCGTCGCCAAGGTCGCGTCGCTCTCCGCAATCGCGGACGCCATCCGCGAGGCCGGCATCGAGGTGCGCGACCGCCACGACGTGCCGGCGCTCGTCGCCGACG
>JAEWJG010000126.1 GCA_023386675.1 Actinomycetes bacterium | reverse complement strand
CCGATGCCCTCCGCGATGGTCCGGGACGGGATGCCCTCCTCGGCGACGGCGTGCACCACGCGCGGCGCGTCGGGGTCTTCGAGCGCGAGGTGGATCAGGCGCGCGACGTCGCCGCGGTGGACGGCCGGCCAGCGGTCGGAGCCGTCGCCGACGTAGCCCGCGACGCCCTTCTCCCGGGCGATCGCGGTCAGGGTCGCCGTGAACCCGTGGTCGCCGTGCCCGTGCACGGTCGGGGCGAAGCGCAGCGCGACCGGCCGGATGCCGGTGCCGGCCGCCTCGAACGCGAGCGCCTCGGCGCCGCCGCGCGGTGCCTGCGGTCCGCTGAACGGCGCGGCGTCCTCTTCGGTGACGACGCGGCCCGGCCCCAGCATGGCCACACCGGAGGCGAACAGCAGCGGCTTGCCGCTGCCTTCGAGCGCGCCGATGAACGTCTCCAGGGCCGCGCGCTCGGTCGCCCCGGCGCCCGCCATGTCGGAGAAGTCGTGCTTGAACCCGAGGTGGATGACCGCATCCGCCGCCACGGCCTGCTCGCGCAGCGTCGCGAGCGTGTCCAGGTCGCCCTGCACCGGCGTCGCGCCCGCGGCGCGGACCCGCTCGGCCGAGCCCTCGGACCGGGCCAGCCCGGTGACCTCGTGGCCCGAGGAGACCAGCTCGGGAATGGTGGCGGAGCCGATCCACCCGGATGCTCCTGTGACGAATACGCGCATGGTGCGCTCCCTTCGAAGTCATGTCAGAGACTGACGTCAGCGACTGACATCACCATAACACTCATGTCAGGCTCTGTCATCACTACACTGGACGCATGGGACGCTGGGAGCCGGGAGCGCGCGATCGCCTCGTGGAGGCGGCGCTCGAGCTCTTCGTCGACCCCGGCTTCGAGCAGACGACGGTCGCCGACATCGCCGCGCGCGCCGGCGTCACTGAACGCACGTTCTTCCGTCACTTCTCCGACAAACGCGAGGTGCTGTTCGGCGGGTCCGAGGAGTTCCAGGCCGGTGTGCTCGCCGCGATCGAGGGCGCCCCGGCGGGCGTTTCGCCGCTGGAAGCCGCCTCAGCAGGGGTGGAAGCCGTGGCCGGCTTCCTGCAGAGCCGGCCCGATCTCGGGTTCGCCCGCCGCCGTGCCGCGGCGATCGCCGCCAACCGCAGCCTGCAGGAGCGCGAGCTTCTGAAGCTCGCCACGGTGGCGACCGAATCGGCCCGCGCGCTGGAGGAACGCGGGGTCCCGGCGGCCGAGGCGGGCGTCGCCGCCGAGGCCGCGATGGCCGCGTTCCGCCTCGCCTTCGAGCGGTGGGTGACCGCACCGGAGGCTCTCGACCTGCGCGAGCTTGTGCGCGAGCGGGTCACCGCCTTCCGTGCCCTCGCCTGAGTACCCATAGCGGACGTTCGGCCAAAACCCCCTGAACTGGGGCGCGGCGGAAGGTATGCGAACGCATACCTCTCCCGATAGAAAAAGAACGACGATCACCCCACCTGCCCGAAAACAGGTGGATTCGCCTCCCCGAAAGAGGCGAGCCGTGTGCCCGCACGGTCCGGTCGTCACCTCACCCGAATTGTGCCCTTGGGGGACACGTGCTTACCCGACGCCTCTTGGCGCGCGCCCGAACGCGCCTTTCTGCCCTCGATGCCCGTCAGAACCGCCGTCGCGGCCTCCTCCGAGCACCGGCCGCCGTCGCCGCAGGCGTCGTCCTCGCGCTGATCGGCGCGGTGGCGATCGGCGCCCCCGCGGCGACCGCCGCCGACCTGGGCTCCGGCGTCCTCAACCTGTCGAAGACCTCGACGGTGACCGACGTGTCGCCGGGCCAGCAGTTCGTGTACACGCTCAACTACGGCTGCTCCTCCACCACAACGGGCTGCGTGGACGCGGTCATCACCGACCCGGTGCCCGCACCGCTGGTCGTCGTGGGCCAGCCGAGCGTCGTCGGCGCCGGCAGCGTCACGACGACGGTCACGGGCAACGTCGTGAAGGTGCAGTTCCAGGATGCGGTGCCCAACACCACCCCGGCGAGCACGGGTCTCGCCGCAGGCACCACGGGCTCCGTCCAGATCCAGGTGAAGCTCCCGGACACGACGCCCAAGTCGTACGACGGGCAGACGCTGACCAACACGGGCACCTTCCAGGCCACGAACGCCGCCACGGTCACAGCTTCGCGTCCGGTCACCGTACACGTGCCCGACGTGCTGTCGGCCGCGGTCGGCAAGATCTGGACGCCGTCGTCCACGCAGTTCCGGCCGGGCGAGAACTCGACCGTCACGCTGACCGCGCAGAACACCTCCAACATCGACGCCACCAGCCTGACGGTGGCCGAGCCGGCCGATCCTGCGGCCAGCGGGGCGACGTTCCGCTTCTACGACTTCGCCGGCTTCGGCACCGTCGCCTTCCCGGCCGGCGCAGACACCGTCCAGGTGATCGCCGTCACCGCGGGCGGCGACGTCACCGGTGCGCCCGGCTCCACGCCCGCGTTGCCCTCGGGCGTCTCGCCCGGCGATGTCACCGGCCTCCGCCTCGTCTTCAGCTCGTCCACCGGCTCCACCCTCACCGCGGGCGGCGCCGCGGGCTCGGTCGCGCTCACGCTGGCCCAGCGCGCCACCGACCGCAGCAC
>JAEWJG010000114.1 GCA_023386675.1 Actinomycetes bacterium | reverse complement strand
AAACTAGGCGGCGGTGATGACCGTGTGGCGGTCGCGGCCCTCGCCATGCGAGTTAGAGACGTAGCCGCGCTCCGACACGATGTCGTGAACCACCTTGCGCTCGTACGAAGACATAGGTGGCAGCGCTGCTTCAGCCGCGCCCTCCTCGAGCTTCGCGATCGCGCGCTCGACCAGGCGGCCCAGCTCGGCCTGTCGGGCGTCGCGAGAGCCGGCGATGTCCAAGATCAGACGCGAGTAGCCACCCGTCTGGTTCTGAACGGCGAGTCGGGTCAGCTCCTGGAGGGCGGCGACAGTGTCCGCCTTCGCGAGGAGGGAGAGATTGGTGCCGTCTTCCGCGTTGACCGAGATGTATGCGCGGCCGTTGCGGGTGTCGATGTCGATGTCGCCGTCGATGTCGGCGATGTCGAGCAGCTCCTCGATGTAGTCCGCGGCGATATCGCCTTCACGGTCGAGATCGGCCGGCTCGGTGCCCGCCGCGTCCTCGGGGACGGCGGCATCGACAGCGTCGGCCGCATCCGCGCCGGTGAGGTCAGCGGGCTCGGGGGAGGAGGTCTGAACGTCGGTCATCGGTGCGCGGTCCTTACTTTCCTGCTTGCTTCTTGGCGCGCGACTTGCTCACGGGCTG
The DNA here is from genome assembly GCA_023386675.1 of Actinomycetes bacterium. GTDB lineage: Bacteria > Actinomycetota > Actinomycetes > Actinomycetales > Microbacteriaceae > Leifsonia. Next base: position 22,685 of record JAEWJG010000114.1, on the reverse strand, counting down.
CACGCGCTGAGTCGGCTGCTGCTTCTTCGGCTGCTCCTCGACGGTGAGCACGGTCGCGCCGTCCTGGACGAGCTTGCCCTTCTTCGCCAGACGGGCCTCACGCGCCTTCGCGGCGTCGGAGCCCGGAGTCGGCATGTTCCGGATGACGAGGAACTGCTGGCCCATGGTCCACAGGTTCGAGGTCAGCCAGTAGAACATCACGCCGAGGGGGAAGGCGAAGCCCGAGAAGAGGAACACGAAGGGGAGCAGGTACAGCAGGATGCGCTGCTGCTTGAACTGCGGGCTCGCCTTGGTCTCGGGCGACATGTTCTTCGAGACGATCTGCAGCTGAGTCAGGAACTGCGAGCCCGTCATCAGAATAACCATAACAGCCGCGATGATCATGACCGCGACCTGCGGCGGGTGCGAGTTCATCGCGCCCTGGAAGCTCTGGTGCAGGGGAGCGACGCCGAACAGCGTCGCGTTGCCGAACTGCTGCGCGAGCTCCGCGTTCAGCGGGCCGACACCGGCCTTGCCGCCCTGGGCTCCGTTGAGCACCTGGAACAGCGAGAAGAATACGGGCATCTGCAGGAGCAAGGGGAGGCAGGAGCTCAGCGGGTTGGTACCCGTCTTCTTGTAGAGCTCCATGGTCTCGCGTGACATGGCCTCGCGGGAGAACTGGTCCTTCTTGCCCTTGTACTTGTCCTGGATCTTCTTCAGCTGCGGGGCGATCTCCAGCATCCGTCGCTGGTTCTTGATCTGCCGGACGAAGATCGGGATGAGGGCAGCGCGGACGACGACGGTCAGACCGACGATGGCGAGCACCCAGGTGATGCCGGCCGCCGGGTCGAGACCCATCGTGGAGAACAGCCAATGGAAGGCGACAAGGATCAGCTCCACGACCCATTTGATGGGCCAGAGGATGGTTCCGATGATGTCCATGTGTTGTAGCTAGGCCCTTCGATGGCTGACGACGAATCCGAACGGGGTGACCTGGTACCGCGGCTTCCGCGCCGGCGGCACATCGTCGACACCGCCCGCCGCCCACGGATGGCAGCGGAGGATCCGACGGATTCCCAAGAACGACCCCACCACGACGCCGTGCTGCTGGATAGCCTGCAGTGCATAGGCCGAGCAGGACGGGTAGTACCGGCACACATCGCCATAGAGCGGGGAGATCACCGCCCGGTACCCGCGCAACAGGAGCACCGCGACGTTCCGCGGCGCGAGGAGCACTGCTGCGATCGCGGTGTTCATGGACGGACGCTGCCCTTACTGAGATGACTGCGGCTGGTGAAACGGGCCGAAGCCCGGGAGAGTTCTTCGTGCAGGCTAGCCCACGGCGCTTGTACGGAGGCTGGCAATGCGCGCACGACCACATCCAGTCCGCCCGGCGGCACCTCCGACGATGCGAACCGGGGGAGGAGGTCGTAGGCGGCCGCCTTCAGCCGGCGCCGGATCAGGTTGCGCGTCACCGCGTTGCCGACCGTCTTGCTCACGATGAAGCCGAAACGCACCACGTCGGAGTCGGGATTCGGGCGGATGTACGTCAACGTGCTCGCGCCGGACACGCGAGCACCACGACGAACGGTCACCCGGTAGTCCACCCCGCGCGTGATGCGATTGGCTTTCGCGAGCACCGAGCGGCCCCCTGCCGGAAGAGGATCAGGCGGAGAGCTTGGTGCGGCCCTTGCTGCGGCGCGCGGACAGGATGGCACGGCCGGCACGGGTGCGCATGCGGAGGCGGAAACCGTGGGTCTTCGCGCGCTTGCGGTTGTTCGGCTGGAACGTTCTCTTGCTCATATCTATCTCCGTGGGTGATCTCTTCGCAGGCCTGTGCTGAGATGGGATGCCAGCACGGGGACCAGGAAAGTTTGAGGGCAGCCGCAACGGCTGCAAGTCAACTGATTAAAACTACGGCCTTACCAGGGACGAGGTCAAACCGATCGACTCAAATCCACTGATTATGCACGGTATTGGCAGGGAAGCGATGTTCGACGCGCCGACGTATGCCGCGGATCGGATTTGATCGACCTTCTGTGGACAAGTTACCGTGAGGTCGAAAGTTATCCCCAGGCCATGCCAATTCTGGCCGGAGATCGCTACGGTATTGCTCACACAGCGGTGGATAACTCTGTGAATACCCACCGGCGGCATCCGAAGCCGCCAACCCGACGAGAGTCACCGGGGGTCGACTCGTCCCCTCGTCGGGCTGACGGCATCCGCAAAACAGACGAAGACGGGGAACGATGGCAGGCAGCGAAGAGCCCATAGCTGCGGCATGGCAGGACGTGCTCGGAAAACTCGAGACGGACGATCGGATCACCCCGCAGCTCTACGGGTTCCTCAGCCTGGTCGAGCCCAAGGGCATCATGGCCGGCACCTTCTACCTGGAGGTGCCCAACGAGTTCACCCGCGGGATGATCGAGCAGCGCAGCCGGCTCCCCCTCCTGAACGCGATCAGCGGCCTCGACGACGCTCTGGCGGTCAACACCTTCGCGATCGTCGTCAACCCGGAGATCCAGCAGGAGTCGATGAGCGCTGCGGCGGAGCCGGAGACCGCTCCCGCCTATGTGGAGCAGCTCGCTCCGCCGCTGGTGAGCCAGCCGGCACCGGAGATCACGGCACCTCCCCGCGGCGGCGACACCCGGCTCAACTCCAAGTACAGCTTCGACAACTTCGTCATCGGGCAGTCCAACCGCTTCGCGCATGCCGCGGCGGTCGCGGTGGCCGAGGCTCCGGCCAAGGCGTACAACCCGCTCTTCATCTACGGCGACTCCGGTCTCGGCAAGACGCACCTCCTCCACGCCATCGGCCACTACGCGATGAGCCTCTACCCGGGGATCCGGGTGCGGTACGTGTCGAGCGAGGAGTTCACGAACGACTTCATCAACTCGATCGCGAACAACCGCGGCTCGTCATTCCAGGCGCGGTACCGCAACATCGACATCCTGCTGATCGACGACATCCAGTTCCTGCAGCGGGCGGTGGAGACGCAGGAGGCGTTCTTCCACACCTTCAACACGCTGCACGACCACAACAAGCAGGTCGTCATCACGTCCGATCTGCCACCGAAGATGCTGACCGGGTTCGAGGACCGCATGCGGTCGCGCTTCGAGTGGGGCCTGATCACGGACGTCCAGGTGCCCGACCTCGAGACCCGCATCGCGATCCTGCGCAAGAAGGCGCAAAGCGAGAAGATCCAGGTGCCCGACGACATCCTCGAGTTCATGGCGACGAAGGTGTCCAGCAACATCCGTGAGCTCGAGGGGACGCTGATCCGTGTCACCGCGTTCGCGAGCCTCAACCGCACGCCCGTCGACATGCCGCTGGTGCAGACGGTGCTGAAGGACCTGATCACGCTCGACGACGACAACGTGATCGCGCCGACGGACATCATCACCAACACCGCCGAGTACTTCAAGCTCACCGTCGACGACCTCTACGGGTCCAGCCGGTCGCAGGCGGTCGCCACCGCCCGGCAGATCGCCATGTACCTCTGCCGTGAGCTGACCAACCTGTCGCTGCCGAAGATCGGACAGCTCTTCGGCGGCCGCGATCACACCACGGTCATGTACGCGAACAAGAAGATCAGCGAGCTCATGAAGGAGCGCCGCTCGATCTACAACCAGGTCACCGAGCTGACCAGCCGGATCAAGCAGAACCACCGCTACGGCAAGTAGGCGCGCCGTCCCGAGCGCAGCACTTATCCACAAATCCATCCCCAGAGTGGGGACAATTCGTTATTAACACGTGTGGATAACTTGTGGAGAGCTTCCGGACAACAGGGCCGTTAGTGGGGACGACGACCGACGTCCTGTGAATTGCATCGCCTCGAGGTCATCCGCCCCGCGGCCTGTCAACAGGCGGAATCCGCAGGCCATCAACAAGTCACCGACCTGTAGTTCCCTGTGTCCGCCTGACTTCGACAAAGTTATCCACAGTTTCCACAGCGGTTAACACGATTACTTCTTAACTCTTCTCATAGGGGGCGGACGACAACCTTCTGGGGCCCGACGCACCGCCGCTTCCGCGTCACAGGCCAGGCGCTAGGATTTGTCACGTCCGACCGTCAAGCCGCCAGAGGAGACTTCGTGAAGTTCCAAGCCAATCGGGATGTGTTCAGCGAGGCCGTCTCCTTCGCGGTGAAGCTCCTTCCGCAGCGGACGACCCTGCCCATCCTGAGCGGTGTGCTCATCGAGACGACGGAGAACGGGCTCCAGCTGTCGTCCTTCGACTACGAGGTGTCGGCGCAGACCGAGATCGCCGCAGAGGTCGAGGAGCCGGGACGCGTCCTCGTCTCCGGCCGGCTCCTCGCCGAGATCGCATCCAAGCTGCCTAACGCACCTGTGCGCTTCTCGACGGAGGAGTCCAAGATCGTCGTGCGCGCCGGTTCCGCCAACTTCACGCTGCTCTCCATGCCGGTCGAGGAATACCCGAGCATCCCGCAGGTGAGCGGTGAGGCCGGGCTGGTGCCGGCTGAGGAGTTCGCACAGGCGGTCGCGCAGGTCGGCGTGGCCGCCTCGCGCGACGACGTGACCCCGGTCATCACCGGTGTGCAGCTCGAGGTGGGGGACAACACCCTCGGCCTCGTCGCCACCGACCGCTACCGGGTGGCCGTCCGCGAGATCGACTGGGACAACGGCACGACCTCCGGCGAGCCCGTCACGGCTCTCGTCCCCGCCCGGACTTTGACCGAGATCGGCAAGACGTTCGGCCACAGCGGCAACGTGTCCATCTCGATCACCAACCGCGACGAGCGCGAGCTCATCGCGTTCACGGCCGACCGCAAGACGGTCACCTCCCTGCTGATCAAGGGCAACTTCCCGCCGGTGCGCCGGCTGTTCCCGGAGCAGGTCGACAACTACGCGGTGATCAACACTGCCGAGCTCATCGAGGCGACCCGCCGCGTCGCCCTGGTGCTGGAGCGCGAGGCCGCGCTCCGCTACACCTTCACCGCCGACGGGCTGACGCTGGAAGCGATCGGCTCGGAGCAGGCGCAGGCATCCGAGAGCATCGACGCTCTTCTCACTGGCCAGGAGACGGTGGTTTCATTGAAGCCGCAGTTCCTGCTGGACGGTCTCGGGGCGGTGCACTCGGAATTCGTGCGCATCTCCTTCACCAAGACCGAGAACCCCAACAAGCCGGGCCCTGTGCTCATCACGAGCCAGACGTCCAAGGATCAGGCAGGCGCGGACTCTTACAAGTACCTGCTGCAGCCGAACCTGCTCCTCCGCTGACCCGGCGTCGGTAAGAAGAGAAGAGAAGGACAATCATGCACATCGGCCTCATCGGTCTCGGACGCATGGGCAACAACATGCGTGCCCGGCTCGAGAAGAACGGCATCGACGTCACCGGATACGACACGAACCCGGACGTCTCGGACGTCGCGACCGTGGCCGACCTCGTCGCAGCGCTGCCGGCACCGCGCACGGTGTGGGTCATGGTGCCCGCCGGACAGATCACCGACTCGGTCATCCGCGACCTCGAGCCCCTGCTCGAGAAGGGCGACCTGGTCATCGACGGCGGCAACTCGAAGTTCACTGAGGACTTCAAGCACGCCGAGCTGCTCGCGCCGCGGGGCGTCGACTTCATGGATGTCGGCGTCTCGGGCGGCATCTGGGGCCTGGAGAACGGCTACGGCCTCATGGTCGGCGGCTCCGCCGACCAGGTCGAGCGCGTGATGCCGGTCTTCGACGCGCTGCGCCCGGAGGGTCCGCGAGACGAGGGCTTCGTCCACGTGGGCGAGGTCGGCGCCGGCCACTACGCGAAGATGGTGCACAACGGCATCGAGTACGCGCTCATGCAGGCGTACGCCGAGGGCTACGAGCTCCTCGACACCCGCAAGGACATCATCAAGGACGTCACGGGCACCTTCAAGGCATGGCAGCGCGGCACCGTCGTGCGCTCCTGGCTGCTCGACCTCCTGGTGCGCGCGCTCGAGCAGGATCCGGAGTTCGAGCACATCGAGGGCTACGTGCAGGACTCGGGCGAGGGCCGCTGGACCGTCGAGGAGGCGCTCAACAACGCCGTCCCGGTCCCGACGATCAGCGCCTCGATCTTCGCGCGCTTCGTCTCCCGCCAGGAGGACTCGCCCGCGATGAAGGCCGTCGCCGCTCTGCGTAACCAGTTCGGCGGTCACGCCGTGAAGGCCGTGGACTGAAACCTTCTTGCGTGTCACACATCTCTCCCTGACCGACTTCCGCAATTACCGCACCGCGGAGGTGCCGTTCGCGGCCGGCGCGAATCTGTTCGTCGGCCGCAACGGCCAGGGGAAGACCAACCTCGTCGAGTCGCTCGGCTACCTGAGCACCCTCGGGTCGCACCGGGTGTCGAGCGACCAGGCGATGATCCGCAAGGATGCCGACGCCGCCATCGTGCGGGCGCGCATCCAGCACGAGGGGCGCGAGCTTCTGGTCGAGGTGCAACTCAACCGCTCGTCCCCGAACCGGGCGCAGGTGAACCGGGCGGCGATCAAGCCGCGCGAGCTCCCACGCTACTTCTCGAGCGTCCTCTTCGCCCCAGAGGATCTCGCGCTCGTCCGCGGCGAACCGGGTATCCGCCGACGTTTCCTCGACCAGCTGCTCATCCAGCGGAATCCTCGGTTCTCGGGTGTGATCGCCGACTACGAGCGTGTCCTCAAGCAGAGGAACACGCTGCTGAAGTCTGCTCGCGCGTCGCGGGTGCGGGAGGATCAGCTCGGCACGCTCGACATCTGGGACGACCGGCTCATCCAGCTCGGCTCGGAGCTCATGGATGCGCGACTCGACCTGGTGGGCCGGCTGAGCGATCCGCTCGTCGCGGCCTATCAGTCCGTTGCGGGCGATGACCACCACCCCCGGCTGGTGCCGCAGCTCACGATCTTCGGAGCGCACGTCGAGGACGACGACGACGGTGCCGGCGACGAGACGGTAACCGGATCAGCCGGTGTCGCGACGCCGGACGCGTTCCGCCGCGCTCTCGCGGCCGTGCGCCGTAAGGAGCTCGACCGCGGCCTCACCCTGGTGGGGCCGCACCGCGACGATGTGCTGTTCGAGCTCAACGACCTGCCCGCCAAGGGATACGCCAGCCACGGCGAGTCATGGTCGTTCGCCCTCGCGCTCAAGCTGGCCTCCGCGGAGCTGCTGCGCCGCGAGTCCACGACCGGGGATCCCGTTCTCATCCTCGATGATGTTTTCGCCGAGCTCGACCAGGCCCGGCGGCGGATGCTCGCAACCGCCGTATCCGGTTACGAGCAGGTCCTCATCACCGCAGCGGTCTACGACGACGTGCCCGATGAGCTCACGGCGCACACCGTTCGCATCGACGCCGGGACGATCGTGGAGCCCGCCGGTGCCTGACCGACCCAGTGAGGCATCCGCCGTCTACCTGCGGCTGAAGTCGCTGTTCACCGGGACGCCGGCGAGGCGCAAACGGGCTGCGCGCGACGACCAGGCGGACGGGCTCAGCCGTCCTTTCGGTAGCGGGCGCGATCCGCACGGCGTCGGTGACGTGGTCGACGCGCTCGCCGCACAGCTGGGATGGACGTCGGCGCTCGCCCAGTCGGATGTGCTCGACGGTTGGCGAGAACTGGCCGGTGAGGAGACCGCGAAGCACGCGTTCCCGGAGCAGATCGCGGACGGCGTCCTGGTCGTCCGGTGCGAGTCGACGGCGTGGGCGACGCAGCTGCGGATGATGCGATCCGAGCTCCTCGCGCGGATCGCCGAGCGCTTCCCCCAGGCGGAGATCGAGTCGATCCGTTTTCAGGGGCCGGACGCCCCCTCCTGGAAAAGAGGTCCCAGGTCGATTCCAGGGCGTGGCCCGCGCGATACTTACGGCTGAGGCCACAAAAGAGGTCGCCCTCGCGCAGAAAATGCGTCAGAAGGCCGTTTGCGGGACTTTTGACCCCCGGCTCTTGGTAGAATGGAGAGTCACTACTGAGTGCGGTCAGGAGCCTAATTTCATATGACGATGGAACCGAATACGGCCGGGACACAACACGAGTACGGCGCCAATGAGATCCAGGTCCTCGAGGGTCTCGAAGCCGTACGCAAGCGACCCGGAATGTACATCGGCTCCACCGGCCCCCGTGGTCTCCACCACCTGGTCTACGAGATCGTCGACAACTCGGTCGACGAGGCTCTCGCCGGTCACGCCGACAACATCGAGGTGACCATCCTCGCCGACGGCGCCGTGAGGGTCGACGACAACGGCCGCGGCATCCCGGTCGACGAGCACCCGGTCGAGAAGAAGTCGACGGTCGAGGTCGTGCTGACCATCCTGCACGCGGGCGGCAAGTTCGGCGGCGGCGGATACGCGGTCTCGGGCGGTCTGCACGGCGTGGGCAGCTCGGTGGTGAACGCGCTGTCGACCCGTCTCGACGTCGAGGTCCACCGCCAGGGATACGCCTGGCGTCAGAGCTACCGCAACGGCGTGCCGGAGGCACCGCTCGAGCAGGGAGAGGTGTCGGAGCGCACCGGCACGATCATCACGTTCTGGCCGAGCCCGGACACGTTCGAGACCGTCGAGTTCGACTACGAGACGCTGCGCACACGATTCCAGCAGATGGCCTTCCTCAACAAGGGACTGCGCATCGCGCTCACCGACGAGCGACCGCCCGCGATCGAGCCCGTCGAAGGAGAGGTCGACGAGGGCGAGTTCGCAGCACGTAACGACGTCTTCCTCTACGAGCGCGGTCTGACCGATTACGTCGAGTACCTCAATTCCGCAAAGAAGGCCGAGGTCGTCCACGACGAGATCATCTCGTTCGAATCCGAGGACACGGAGCGCAAGATCGCGCTCGAGGTCGCGATGCAGTGGACGACGAGCTACAACGAGAGCGTCTTCACCTACGCCAACACGATCAACACCCATGAGGGCGGCACTCACGAAGAGGGCTTCCGCGCTGCGCTGACCACGCTGGTCAACCGCTACGCACGCGAGAAGGGCATCCTCAAGGACAAGGATGACAACCTTTCGGGCGACGACGTCCGTGAGGGTCTCACCGCTGTCATCTCGGTCAAGCTGTCCGAGCCGCAGTTCGAGGGCCAGACCAAGACCAAGCTGGGCAACACCGAGGCGAAGGCCTTCGTGCAGAAGGTCGTCGGCGACCAGCTCGGCGATTGGTTCGATCGCAACCCGAACCAGGCGAAGGAGATCATCCGCAAGGCGCTGCAGGCGGCGACCGCGCGTATCGCGGCCCGCAAGGCGCGCGAAACCGCACGCCGCAAGGGCCTGCTCGAGAGCGGCGGGATGCCCGGCAAACTCAAGGACTGCCAGTCGAAGGACCCGACCGTGTCGGAGATCTTCATCGTCGAGGGCGACTCGGCCGGCGGCTCCGCCGTGCAGGGCCGCAACCCCGAGACGCAGGCGATCCTCCCGCTGCGCGGCAAGATCCTGAACGTCGAGAAGGCCCGTCTCGACCGCGCCCTCGGCAACAACGAGGTGCAGGCGATGATCACGGCGTTCGGCGCCGGCATCGGCGAGGACTTCGACCCGGAGAAGGCGCGGTACCACAAGATCGTGCTCATGGCCGACGCGGATGTCGACGGCCAGCACATCACGACGCTGCTGCTCACTCTGCTGTTCCGCTACATGCGCCCGATGATCGAGCTCGGCTACGTGTACCTCGCGCAGCCGCCGCTGTACCGGCTCAAGTGGTCGAACGCCGAGCACGAGTACGTGTACTCGGACCGCGAGCGCGACGCGTTCCTGGCCGAGGGGCTCGCGGCCGGCAAGCGCATCCCGAAGGACAACGGCGTGCAGCGATACAAGGGTCTCGGCGAGATGGACTACCAGGAGCTGTGGGAGACCACGATGAACCCGGAGACGCGCACGCTTCTCCAGGTGACCCTGGACGACGCGGCCGCCGCCGACGAGATCTTCGCCACCCTGATGGGCGAGGACGTCGAGTCGCGCCGCTCCTTCATCCAGAAGAACGCCAAGGACGTGCGGTTCCTCGACATCTGACGCGCGAGCGGCGGAGACGGGGTACTGAGAGAAAGAGAAGACTGTGACGGACGAAGAGAACGTGTCGGGCGACGGAGCCGGCTTCGGCATCCACGGCAGGATCGACCAGGTCGACCTGCAGTCGGAGATGCAGCGGTCGTACCTCGACTACGCGATGTCGGTCATCATCGGCCGCGCGCTGCCGGAGGTGCGCGACGGACTCAAGCCCGTGCACCGCCGCGTGATCTACGCGATGTTCGACGGCGGATACCGTCCCGACAAGGCGTTCTCGAAGTGCGCCCGCGTCGTCGGAGACGTGATGGGTCAATTCCACCCGCACGGTGACTCGGCCATCTACGACGCGCTCGTCCGCCTGGTGCAGCCGTGGAGCCTCCGCTACCCGCTGGCACTCGGCCAGGGCAACTTCGGATCGCCGGGCAACGACGGCGCCGCGGCCCCGCGGTACACCGAGACGAAGATGGCTCCGCTGGCCCTGGAGATGGTCCGCGACATCGACGAGGAGACCGTCGACTTCCAGGACAACTACGACGGACGCACCCAGGAGCCGGCCGTGCTCCCGAGCCGCTTCCCGAACCTGCTCGTCAACGGCTCGGTCGGCATCGCGGTCGGCATGGCCACGAACATCCCGCCGCACAACCTGCGTGAGGTCGCGGCCGGCGCCCTGTGGCACCTCGAGAACCCGGATGCCCCGCGCGAGGAGCTTCTCGAGGAGCTCATCAAACGGATCAAGGGACCGGACTTCCCGACCGGGGCGCAGATCCTCGGCACCAAGGGCATCCACGACGCCTACCGCACCGGACGCGGTTCTATCACCATGCGCGCGGTCGTCAACATCGAGGAGATCCAGGGCCGCGTGTGCCTCGTGGTCACCGAGCTGCCGTACCAGGTGAACCCGGACAACCTGGCGATCAAGATCGCGGACCTCGTCAAGGAGGGCCGGATCGGCGGCATCGCCGACATCCGCGACGAGACCTCCGGCCGCACCGGCCAGCGCCTCGTCATCGTGCTCAAGCGCGACGCCGTGGCCAAGGTCGTGCTGAACAACCTGTACAAGCACACACAGCTGCAGGAGAACTTCGGCGCGAACATGCTCGCCATCGTGGACAACGTGCCGCGCACGCTGTCGCTCGACGGTTTCATCACGGCATGGGTCGAGCACCAGATCGAGGTCATCGTCCGGCGCACGCGTTTCCGTCTGCGCAAGGCGGAGGAGCGGGCGCACATCCTGCGCGGCTACCTCAAGGCGCTGGATGCGCTGGACGAGGTCATCGCCCTCATCCGCCGGTCCGCGACCGTGGACGACGCCCGCGAGGGGCTGAAGGGCCTGCTCGACGTCGACGACGTGCAGGCGGACGCCATCCTCGCGATGCAGCTTCGTCGCCTCGCCGCCCTCGAGCGCCAGAAGATCATGGAGGAGGCCGAGGCGATCGAGAAGCAGATCGCCGAGTACAACGACATCCTCGGCGACCCGGCGCGCCAGCGCTCGATCGTCAGCGAGGAGCTGACCGAGATCGTCGACCGGTTCGGCGACGACCGCCGCACCGAGATCATGTTCGGCTACGACGGCGACATGAGCATGGAGGACCTCATCCCCGAAGAGGAGATGGTGGTCACCGTGACGCGCGGCGGGTACATCAAGCGCACGCGCAGCGACAACTACCGCAGCCAGCACCGCGGCGGCAAGGGCGTGAAGGGCGCGCAGCTGCGCGGCGAGGATGTGGTCGACCACTTCTTCGTCACGACCACGCATCACTGGCTCCTCTTCTTCACCAACCAGGGTCGCGTCTACCGTGCGAAGACCTACGAGGTCCAGGAGGCCGGCCGCGACGCGAAGGGTCAGCACGTCGCCAACCTGCTCGCCCTGCAGCCGGATGAGCAGATCGCCGAGATCCTCGACATCCGCGACTACGAAGCCGCCAAGTACCTGGTGCTCGCGACCCGCGAAGGCCTGATCAAGAAGACGGCGCTGTCGGAGTACGACACGAACCGCACCGGTGGCATCATCGCGATCAAGCTCCGCGAGGGGGACGAGCTGGTCTCCGCGCTGCTCGTGGAGGAGGACTCCGACCTCCTGCTCGTCTCGCGCAAGGGCATGTCCATCCGGTTCACCGCGTCCGATGAGGCGCTGCGGCCGATGGGTCGTTCGACCTCCGGCGTGATCGGGATGCACTTCCGCGGCGAGGACAGCCTGCTCGACGCGTCGGTCGTGTCCGACGAGGGCTATGTGTTCGTCGTGACCGAGGGCGGCTACGCGAAGCGCACGGGCGCGGACCAGTACCGTCTGCAGAACCGTGGCGGTCTGGGCATCAAGGTGGCCAAGCTGAACGATGACCGTGGCGACCTGGTGGGAGCTCTCATCGTCGGTGAGGACGACGAGGTCCTTGTGGTTCTTGCCAGCGGCAAGGTGGTACGCTCTGCCGTGGCCGAGGTACCCGCCAAGGGCCGTGACACCATGGGTGTCGTCTTTGCACGTTTCGCCGAGTCGGACAAGATCATCGCTCTGGCGAAGAACACCGAACGCGACCTCGAATCCTCTTCTCTCACGGAGGATGCCGAGGCGGTCGGGAAGGAAGAAACCGTAGATGAGCAGTAGCGTCGCCGACAAGCTCGCCAAGAAGTCGTCCCGCCGACCCGCATCCGCCAAGCAGGTGCGGCTGAAGCTGGTCTACATCGACTTCTGGTCGACCGTGAAGCTGTCGTTCCTCGCGGGCATCTGCCTGGCGATCATCGCGATCGTCGGCACGTTCCTCGTCTGGACGGTGCTCGACCGCACGGGCATCTTCGACCAGGTGAACAGCCTGTTCAAGGACATCTCCGGCGCCGGCGGCAGCGACCTCCGCTCGATCCTCGGCCTCGGCCAAGTCATGGGCTTCTCGCTCATCGTGGCCATCCTCGACATCGTCGTGGTGACCGCTCTCGGCGCTGTGTTCGCCCTGCTCTACAACCTCTCGGTGAAGATCACCGGCGGCCTGCTGGTCGGGTTCACCAACAACTGACCGATTTCGCAATACCTAAGCCGATCGGGTAGTCTCGTATCTGCCCATTCGGGGATATAGCTCAGGCGGTTAGAGCGCTTCGCTGATAACGAAGAGGTCCGAGGTTCAAGTCCTCGTATCCCCACCACTGCGTCTTCGACGCGGACCACCCCGGGGCCTTAGCTCAGTTGGTAGAGCGCCTGCTTTGCAAGCAGGATGTCAGGAGTTCGAATCTCCTAGGCTCCACCCCTTCCTCTTCTCTCAGTCTCCCGGCGGCACGATCGGCCGCGCCGGGAACGGGCTCGAGTACGACACGCTCGTCGTCACGCTCCCGAGCGTCCCGACCCGCCCGCTGACCTGCTCCAGGTGACGCATCGACGTCGCGACGACCTTCAGGATGAAGCAGTCGTCCCCGGTGACGTGGTGCGCCTCGACGACCTCGGGGATGTCGGAGAGCAGGTCGTGCAGCGGCTGGTACTGGCTGCTCGGGTAGCGGAGCCGCAGGAACGCGAGGATGCCGTAGCCCAACCGGTCGGGGTCGATCACCGCGCGGTAGCCCGCGATGACGCCCGCTTCCTCGAGCCGTCGGATGCGCTCGGCCACGGCACTGTTCGACATGTGGACGCGGCGCGCCAGCTCGGCGACCGACTGGCGACCGTCCCGCTGCAGCTCGGCGAGGAGCGCGCGATCGACGTTGTCGGCGGTGAACGGGAGAGTGACGGCCATGCGGCGATTCTGGCACGGAATCGACGGCGCAACAGAGAGAGCGCCGTCGATCGTCTGTTCACTCTCGACGTCGGACTTCCTAGGCTCGGGGCATGATGACGACGACCTCCGAAGCCACCCGCCACTTCGCCGCCAAGTTGCAGTTCGAGACCGATCCCTCCGATGTGAAAGCCGCCATGGATGCGGGAGAGCGCTTCGTGCTGATCGACTCCCGCGGTGAGGCGGCCTGGCGACAGGGGCGGGTCGTGGGGGCCGTGCATCTGCCGACGGCCGAGATCGCCGACCGGGCGCGCTCGCTCGTCGCCGAGGGAACCCCGGTCGTGGTGTACTGCTGGGGCCCGGGATGCAACGGCTCGACCCGGGCCGCGCTCGCCTTCTCCCTGCTCGGCTACGACGTGCGCGAGATGATCGGCGGCTTTGAGTACTGGGCCCGAGAGGGATACCCGGTGGTGGATGAGCAGGGTCCGGTCGTGCGCACGATCGACGACCTCACGGCGCCGCTCGGCGCGATCGACTGCGCCTGCTGATTACTTGAGCAGCCGGCTCAGCACCCGGTCGGCGAGCGGCTTGCCGCCGGTCTGACAGGTAGGGCAGTACTGGAACGTCGAGTCGTGGAAGATGACCTGGCGGATGGTGTCTCCGCACACCGGACACGGTTCGCCGGTGCGGCCGTGGACGCGCAGGTTGGACTTCTTCTCGCTCTTCAGCTCCGAGGCGGCCAAGCCGTCCGCGCGGGCCAGCGCTTCGCGCAGCGTCGACTGGACCGCGTCGTAGAGACGACCGACGTCTTCTGGAGCCATGTTGGCCGGCTTGTACGGCGACATCTTCGCCACGTGCAGAATCTCGTCCGAGTACGCGTTGCCGATCCCGGCGATCAGGGACTGATTGCGAAGCACGCCCTTGATCTGGGCGCGGCCCTGCTCGGCCAGGATGCCGGCGAACACCTCCTCGGTGAACGCGGCGTCGAGAGGGTCCGGACCGAGGCGCGCGACGCCCGGCACCTCGGACGGATCGGGCACCACGTAGATCGCAAGGCTCTTCTTCGTTCCTGCCTCGGTGATGTCGAGACCGGAGCCGTCATCCAGGACCAGCCGTGCGGCCAGCGGGCCCTTGCCCAGGCGGCCGCTCGGCCGGGGCGGCGGGTTGTCGCGCCACCGGATCCATCCGGCCCGGGCGAGGTGGATGATCACGTGGAGGTCGCCCGCGGCGATGTCGAGGAACTTGCCGTGCCGGCTGACGCCGTCGATCATCAGGCCGTGGAGGGCGTCTGCGGGTGGATCGAACGTCTTCAGCGCCGAGAAGGCGGTGATGCTGAGCCGGTCGATGACACGATCCTTCAGCCGACGGTCGAGATCGGCGGCGAGGGCGGTGACTTCCGGCAGTTCGGGCATCACCCCTAGTCTGCCCCTGACCGCCGACAACGGCAGTAGTGTGAGGCGGTGGATATCCGAGTCGCGGCCTACGGCGTCATCACCGACGGCGACCGCATCCTGCTCGCGCACTGGAACGAGAGCGGCCGGTCGGGGTGGACACTGCCGGGCGGCGGGATCGACCCGGGGGAGGATCCGGCGGACGCGGTCGTGCGCGAGATCGCGGAGGAGACCGGCTACGCGGCCGAGGCGGGCGACCTGCTCGGCATCGACTCCAAGGTGATCCCCGCCGAGCACCGGTTCATCCCCGAGGCCGGGCCGCTCCACGCGCTCCGAATCATCTACCGGGCGCGCGTCGTGGGGGGCACCCTCGCGAACGAGCTCGACGGCACCACCGACGAGGCGGCGTGGTTCCGGATCGGGAGCCTCCCGAGGCGACGCGTGGACCTGGTCGACATCGCGCTCGGGCTGGCCGGGCTGACGCGGGCCTAGGCGCTCGCGGCTCTCCGCTGCTCGCCGGGCATGAGGATCCACAGCACGATGTAGGCAAGGAACTGCGGACCGGGGAGCAGGCACGACAGCAGGAAGATGATGCGCACTGTCCACGGGCGCAGGCCGAACCGCACGGCCAGGCCGGCGCAGACGCCGGCGAGGATCCGCCCGTCACGAGGGCGGAAGAGAGTGTTCATGCTCTTCAGCTTCGCAGCGGGCGCGATCCATCGCCATCGGGGAAACCCCCGAATCGACCCTAGGGTCTGCCGTTACTGCTGCGGGTCGGTCGCGGAAGCGGAGGTCGACGCCGGAGTCGTCGGCTCCTCGTCCGCGACCCACAGCTCATCGTCGGCCCGGAAGGTCTGCCAGACGGCGTAGAGCAGGCCGACGGCCGCAATAAGTCCCAAACCGATGGCGATGACGCCGCCGGCGCCGGGGCCCGACTTCTCGGGAGCAGCCACCTTGACCTTCTTCGTGAGCTCCTTGCGCGCCTTCTGGAAGTCGCCGGCGAATGCGGCCGAACGGGCGGCGCGCGCGTGGTCGACGACCGACAGCGCGGTCCCGACGACCGTGCCGACGGCCGGGATGACGTCGCGGACGACCTTCTCGCGCGCCTGGCCGGCGTAGCGGCCCGCGGTGTCCTTCGCCGCGTGTGCCGTCGGGACGACGTACTGGTCGTACCCTTCACGCACGCGGGGCGCGATCTCCTCGCGGGTGTAGTAGGCCGCCTGCTTGCGGGCCGCCGCGGCAAGCGCGTTGGCGTTGGCCAGGACCTCCTGCTGCTGACTCCACAGCTCCTCGGCTCCGCTGCGCAGTCGCTTGAGCTCCTTCTTGCGCTTCCGTGTCAGGCTCATCTGTTCCTCCGTCGAGTCATCGGTGGCGACTGACTCCATCTTGCCACCGAAAGGGCTGGGGATGGCCCGAGAGGTCTCGAGCCCGCCCAGGTCCTCTATACGCCCTGTGCAAGAATTGGTGCCATGTCTAAGCACACCGCTGTCGCCACGCTCCACACTAACTACGGAGACATCAAGGTCAACCTCTTCGGCAACCACGCGCCGAAGACGGTGCGCAACTTCACCGGCCTGGCGACGGGCGAGATCGAGTGGACGCATCCCGCCACCGGCGAGAAGACGAACGCTCCTCTCTACAACGGCGTGGTGTTCCACCGCATCATCCCCGGCTTCATGATCCAGGGCGGCGACCCGCTCGGTCAGGGCGTCGGCGGCCCGGGTTACCAGTTCGACGACGAGATCAACCCGGAGCTCGACTTCACGCAGCCGTACATCCTCGCGATGGCGAACGCCGGCATCCAGGGCGGACGCGGCACCAACGGCTCGCAGTTCTTCATCACGGTCGCTCCGACCACCTGGCTGCAGGGCAAGCACACGATCTTCGGCGAGGTCGCCGACGACGCGTCGCGCAAGATCGTCGACAAGCTGGCCGAGGTGCCCACCGACGCCCGCGACCGGCCGCTGGACGACGTGGTCATCGAGTCGATCGACATCGAGCAGGTCTGAACGAAGGGCGGGCGGAGTAGAACCATGACTCAGCCCGTCGGCGCGCGCGCCAATTACTGCTACCGCCATCCCGACCGCGAGAGCTACGTGCTCTGCCAGCGGTGCGGCCGCACCATCTGCGGTGAGTGCCAGACGCCCGGGGCTGTCGGTGTGGTGTGCCCGGAGTGCATGGCGCAGCAGCGCGCCGCGCACCCGCGCACCAAGCCGGCGTGGATGACACGCCTCTCCGGGCAGAACGCACCCGTGGTGACGTACGCGATCATCGGGGTCTGCGTCCTGGTGTTCATCGTGCAGACCGTCGGCGACCTGCTCGGCCTCCAGGTGACGAACGCCTTGCGGTACGCGGGCGCCTACTCGTATCCGGCGGCCGTGTCCGGCGCGTTCGAGCCGTGGCGGATGTTCACGAGCATCTTCGCGCACGCCAACATCCTGCACCTCCTGATCAACATGTACACACTGTTCATCTTCGGTTCGGCGCTCGAACCGATGCTGGGCCGCGCCCGCTATCTGGCCCTGTTCCTGATCAGCGGGTTCGCCGGCTCTCTCGGCGTGCTGCTGATCGCGTCGCCCATCGTCCCGGTGGTCGGTGCGTCCGGAGCCATCTTCGGGCTCTTCGGCGCGTACTTCATCATCCAGCGCCGGCTGGGCGGCAATGCGACCCAGATGCTGGTGCTGCTCGCGATCAACCTGGGTATCGGGTTCCTGCCCGGCTTCAACATCGCCTGGCAGGCGCACGTCGGCGGCCTCGTCGGCGGCGTGCTGGTCGGGCTCATCTTCGTCGAGACCCGGCAGGTGAACCGGCGCCGGTGGCAGCTGCCGCTCCTGGTGCTGCTGTGCGTCGTCTTCGTCGCGCTGAGCCTCATCCACTTCTTCGTGTAATTCCCCACACCGCGTGGATAAGTTATCCACAGGCTTATTAACACTGTGGGTAATTACACGGCTGTAACTCTCCACAGGCTTATTAACACTGGGGAAACCGGCGGCGAACCGGCGGCAACTGTTCACAGGGGGCCCTGTGGAGAACTGTGGAAAACACGAAGCCCGGGCCGGCTGCTGCCGACCCGGGCTCGAGGCACGG
This sequence comes from Actinomycetes bacterium, assembly GCA_023386675.1. Classification (GTDB taxonomy): domain Bacteria; phylum Actinomycetota; class Actinomycetes; order Actinomycetales; family Microbacteriaceae; genus Leifsonia. The sequence goes on along the minus strand of JAEWJG010000114.1, from coordinate 4,600 downwards.
TCTGTGCGGGGACTACCGCCAGCGGGTGGTCATGAGGAAGCCGATGAAGGCGATCCCGAAGCCGACGAGGATGTTCCAGGCGCCGAGCGCCGGAATGGGGTACTGGTTCTGGCTGACGTAGAAGACGATGATCCAGATGAGGCCGAGCAGCATGAAGCCGAACATCAGCGGCTTGAACCACACCGGGTTCGGCGCCTCTTCTCCGGACGCCGCTGCGGTGCGGTCAGCGCGGGCGGGTCGCTCGGGTTTCGTCTTCGACTTGCTGCGTGCCATAGCACCACAGTGTAGCGGGGAAGGTGGGGGGCTTCCTGATGCCCCCGTACGGGGGAGGGGCCTGTGGACTGCGTGCCGATTCACAGTGTCGGCTGCCTAGAATGTGACACATGAGCACAGAGGAGACGCGCAGGTCCCGGCGACGCCGGCCGCAGCGGCGTCCCACCGTGCTCGGAGTGCTGGGAGAGCTGCTCATCACCGGCGGTGTGCTGGTCCTGCTGTTCCTCGGCTGGCAGGTCTGGTGGAACAACCTCGTAACGTCGAACCAGCAATCCTCGGCGGCCGCGGCGCAGAGTCAGAAGTGGATCGACGACGCGGTCAAGGCGCCGAAGCCCACCCCGGGTACCGAGGCCGCGCAGGTCGATCCTCCGGTGCTGGCGAAGCCGGCGCCGTACCAGCCCTTCGCGGTGCTGTATGTGCCCCGGCTCGGGGCCGACTGGAAGCGAACGATCCGCCAGACCGTCGACACCGAGCGCGTACTCAACAGCTACACCGCCGGCGTCGGCCACTACATCGACACGCAGATGCCGGGGCAGGTCGGCAACTTCGCCGTCGCCGGACACGACTCCGGATGGGGCAACACCTTCATCAACCTGTCCAAGCTCCGCATCGGCGACCGCATCTATGTGCAGACCCAGGACGGGTGGTACACGTACACCTTCCGGAACTTCGAGTACGTGCAGCCGTCCGCGGTCGGCGTCCTGCTGCCGGTTCCGCGGCAGCCCGCGGCGACGCCGATCGAGCGGTTCATGACCATCACGACGTGCAACCCGCCGTTCGCCGCAGGGGAGCGACTCATCGCGTACAGCGTCTACCAGTCGTTCTCGCCGCCGCAGGACGTGCCCAGCGAGATCGCCGCCGCGGTCGGACAGGGAGGCTGACATGTACGCAGCGCTCTGGCGGATCCTTCCCGGCCCCTGGTGGGTCCGGCTCCTTCTTCTGCTCCTACTCATCGCGGTCGCGCTGTTCGCGCTGGTGACCTGGGTGTTTCCCTGGGTGGATTCGCTCCTCGGTCCGCAGGAAGGTACCGTGGGCACGTGACCCGAGTCCTCGTCATCGACAACTACGACAGTTTCGTCTACACGCTGAACGGCTACCTCCAGGAGCTCGGCGCCGAGACGGAGGTCGTGCGCAACGACGACATCGCGGCGGAGGACCTCCCGGCGAAGCTCGCAGAGTACGACGCGGTCCTGATCTCCCCGGGACCGGGCAAGCCGGCCGACGCGGGCGTCTCGATCCCGGTCGTCGAGCAGGCGCTCTCGACCGGGCAGCCGCTGCTCGGGGTGTGCCTCGGTCACCAGGCGATCGCCGAGGCGTTCGGCGGCGTCGTGACCAACGCCGAGGAGCTCATGCACGGCAAGACGTCGCAGGTCGCGCACGACGACAGCCGGCTGTTCGACGGCGTGGCTCAGCCGTTCACGGCGACCCGCTATCACTCGTTGGCGATCGTGGACGGCACCCTGCCGGACGACCTCACCGTGACCGCACGCACCCCAGGTGGTGTGATCATGGCGCTGCAGCACCGCGAGGCGCCGATCTACGGGGTTCAGTTCCACCCGGAGTCGGTGCTGACCGAGGGTGGTTACCGGATGCTCGGCAACTGGCTCGAGCTCGCCGGGCTCTCCGGCGCCGCCGAGGCGTCCCGCTCGCTCAGCCCGCTGGTGAAGCTGGGCTGACCGCGGCGCGACCGGCGCGTCAGCCGGAGCAGTACGTCAGGTCGACGGTCGTGCCCTGCGGCACGTCTCCCGGGGAAACCGACTGCGTGTGCACCATCGTGGCACCCTTGTCCTGCGGGCAGGTCTTATCCGGTTTCGGATTCGCGGTCAGCCCCAGTTGCGACAGGATGCCCGTCGCCGCCTGGATCGTCTGACCGGTCAGGTCGGTCAGCGTGACCTTACCGCTGGACACGTGCAGGCCGATCGGATCGCCTTCGTGCGCGGCCGCGTTCGGGGCCGGGTCGGTCGTGATGACGACGTTGGCCGGAACGCTCGGCGAGTTCTCCGAGGTCGTCGGACCGACGGTGAGACCCGCCTGTTGCAACGCAGCGGACGCAGCATCCACCGTCATGTTGTGCACGTCCGGCACGGTGACGGTCTTCTTGCCGGTGGACACGTACACCGTGATGGTGTCGCCGGTGGCGACGACGATCCCCGCGCCCGGATCGGTGCGGATCACCTGGCCCTGTGCATAGGTGGGACTCGACTCGGTGGTCTGCACCCACTTGAGCTTCATGTCGTCGAGCTGGGTCGTGGCCTTATCGAGTGTCTGACCCGAGAGGTTGGGGACCTTACGCGACGAGTCCGGCATCGTGGTGCTCGGCGCGAGGCGCAGCACCCACGCGAGCACGGCCACGATGACGACCGCCATGATCGCGATGCCCGCCCAGATCCAGATGACCGGTGGGCGCCGCTGCGTCCGGGTCATCGTCTGGTCCTCCGCGAGCTGACGGAAGGCGGCCTCGGGACCGGACACCGCGCTCGGCGGCGCGCCGAACAGCGTCTCAGCGAACTCGTCCTCGTGCTTGCGCTTCGGGATGCGGCCGGCGGCGGCCTCCTCGAGGTCGGCGCGGAACTCCGCCACGGTCTGGTAACGCTCGAAGCGGTCCTTGGTGAGCGCCCGCGCGACCACGACGTCCATCGCGGGGGAGACCTTGGGGTTCACGGTGCTCGGGGCGACCGGGGTCTCGCTGACGTGCTGGTAGGCGACGGCGACCGGGGTGTCACCGCGGAACGGCGGGCGCCCGGTCAGCATCTCGAACAGTACGACGCCGGTCGAGTACAGATCGGTGCGCGCATCCACCGACTCGCCCTTCGCCTGCTCGGGCGAGAAGTAGCTGGCGGTCCCGAGCACCGCTGTCGTCTGGGCGACGGTGGCGGAGGAGTCGCTGATCGCGCGGGCGATGCCGAAGTCCATCACCTTGACCTGGCCGGTCTTGGTGATCATGACGTTGCCCGGCTTGATGTCGCGGTGCACGACGCCGGCGCGGTGCGAGTACTCGAGGGCGGTGAGGATGCCCTCGGTGATGCGCACAGCCTCCTGCACGTCGAGCGGGCCGCGCTTGATCAGGTCTTTGAGGAGGACGCCGTCGACGTACTCCATGACGATGAAGGGCAGCTGCGCCTCGTGGCCGTTCGGCTCGCGCACCGTCTCTTCACCGGCGTCGAAGACGCGGACGATCGTCGGGTGCGTCATGCGCGCTGCCGCCTGCGCCTCCTGGCGGAACCGCGTGCGGAACGCCGGGTCGGTCGCGAGCGACGGCTTGAGCAGTTTGATCGCGACCGTGCGGCCGAGCCGGGAGTCGGTGCCCCGGTGCACGTCGGACATGCCGCCGCGTCCGATGAGTTCGCCCACCTGATATCGGCCTGCGAGCAGGCGGCTATCTGGGCTCAATGCGGACTCCTTCTCGGTGCGTGACTCCGGCTAGTGTAGCGGGGCGTGGCTGGGTATCTCCCCGAGGGGAGACCCAGGTCACTTCCCGTTGCCGCCGGGGTTCGGCGTCGAGGTGGAGCCGACGACCTCGTAGGGCGCAGCCGGCGACTGGCCGGACTCGACCGACTCACCGCAGAAGATCGTGTAGGTCAGCTGGTAGGTGCCCGCGGCGGTGGGAGTCCACACCGACTTCGTGTCGTTGACGGGGGTCTGGCCCTTGCCGTTGACGTACAGCTGCCGACCCACGAGATTCTGTCCGGCGGGACACGTGGCCGAACCGAAGTTGACGGTGATCGGAGTGTTGGCGACTCCCAGTCCCGAAGGCGGCGTCGGCGACACGGTGTCGGTCGGCGGCTGAACCGGCGCTACCGGCCCGTAGACCTTGACGGCGATGGTCGAGCCCTTGGGGACCGGACCGGTCGGATTGACCGAGTACACCTTGTTGGCCTGGTCCTGAGTCGTCGCAGCATTGCCCTGCGAGACGTCGGCGACCATGCCGAGGTCCTGAAGCTTCTGCCGCGCCTGGTCAGCAGTCAGGCCGAGGAAGTCGGCTTCCGTGATCTGCACCGTGTTGCTCGTCGGGGTGGGCGTCGGCGTGGGCGTCGGGGACGGCGTCACCGGCGCCGCCGTCGGCGTCGGCGTCGGTTCGGCCTTCGGCTGAGCCACGAGGGTGATGATCGTGCCGATGAGGATGAGAGCCAACAGGGCGATGAGCGCGATCAGCGGCCACGTCCAGCGGCTGCGCTTTCGCTCCTCCACCGGCTCACTGGTAGTGGTCTCCTCCGCGACGACCGGCGCCGCGGCGGTCGCCGGCAGCACGGTGGTCGCCGCAGTGGGCGCGACAGGCGGGTTCTGCATGAGCTCGGTGGCCGCGTCGGTCGCGGCGGCGGCGCCCAGG
>JAEWJG010000107.1 GCA_023386675.1 Actinomycetes bacterium | reverse complement strand
GAGCTCGACCAGCGGCGCCGTGAGCTCGACGCCGAGGCCGTGGGCCTCCGCGCGGAGCTCGCCACCGAGGTCGACACCGCCCGCACCGCGCTGGCCGACGAGATCGCCCGCGCGCGCAGCGCGGTGGAGGCCGAGCTCACCGCCGAGCGCGCCCGCCTCGCCGCCGAGGTCGAGTCGACCACCACCTCCCTCGCCGCGGAGGTCGAGCAGGCCCGCTCCGCCCTCGAGACCGAGGTCACCACCACGAAGACCGCCCTCGCGGCCGAGGTCGAGCAGACCAAGAAGGCGCTGGAGGCCGAGGTCACCACCACGACGTCGGCTCTGGCCGACGAGGTCCAGCGCACACGGACCGAGCTGGCCGCCGAGGTCGAACAGACCAAGTCCGAGCTCGCCGCCGAGGTCGAGCAGACCAAGTCCGCTCTCGAGACAGAGGTCACCACCACGAAGTCGGCCCTGGCCGCCGAGGTCGAGCAGACCACGAAGGCTCTCGCGGCCGAGGTCGAGCAGACGAAGAGCGCCCTCGCGGCCGAGTCCGAGCAGACGCGCAGCCGCCTCGCCGAGGACGTCAGGAGCACGACGACGGACCTCGCGGACAAGCGCGAGGCGACGGCGAACGAGCTCGCGGATCAGCGCGAGCAGCAGCGCCTGGAGCTGGAGCGCGAGGCGGAGAGCACCCGCGTGACGCTCGCCGACGAGGCTCAGCAGACCCGGGTCGCCCTCGAGAAGGAGTCCGCCGAGGCCCGCGCCGAGCTCGCGCGCGAGGTCGCCGAGGCGCGCACGGCACTGGAGGCGGAGCTCGCCGAGCGCACGGCCGCTTTCGAGCAGGAGGCGGCCGGCGCCCGCGCCGCCCTCGACACCGAGCTCACCACCCTCCGCACCGCGACGCTGGAGGAGGTGGATGCGCGCACCCGCGAGATCGAGCAGGCCCGCATCGACCTCGACGTCGAGCTCCGCGCGCGCCGCGACGAGGCCGAGAAGGAGTACCTGACGCGTCACCAGGAGGCCGTCGCCCAGACGCAGAAGTACCTTGACGAGGCCAACGTCCAGCTGGCGGACGCGGTCAAGCGGACCGCGCAGGCCCGCTCCGAGGCGGAGGCGTTCGAGACGGAAGCGCGCCGCACCGTAACCGAGGCCCGCAAGAAGGCCGAGGACACCGCGGCCGCGATCATCCGCGACGCCGAGGAGCGCGCGGATGCCCTGCTCGCGGAGACCGAGGAGCGCACGCAACGCCTGGTCGCCGACGCCGAGGATCGCCTGGCCCAGATTAGGGTAGAGCGTGAGGCCGTGGCCGGGTACTTCGAGAACCTCCGGGGCGTCCTGCAGCAGGCCGAGAAGGTGACCGCAGACCGCGACTGATCCCAGGGGGACCCGTGAAGATCCAGAACCCGTTCCGCCTCGGCTTCATCGGTGTCCTCGGTGTCGGGCTGGGCATGCTCATCCTGAGCGCCATCGTCAGCCTGGCGACGATCATCACCTACATCGGCGCCGCGCTGTTCCTGGCGCTGGGTATCGAGCCGCTGATCTCGTTCCTCGAGCGCCGTCGGTTCCCCCGCTGGCTCGCGCTGGTGGTGGCGCTCGTCATCATCATCGGCGCGTTCGTCGGCCTGATCTGGGCCATCGTGCCGGTGGCGGTCGATCAGGCGTCTCAGCTGGTCAACAACACGATCTCGTGGGTGAACAACGGCGGCGCCGAGAACTGGTTCCTCAGCCTCCAGCACCAGTTCCCGTCGATCGTGAACCAGCAGAACATCGACGCGGTGACGAAGTGGCTGCAGCAGAACCTCCCGGACATCACGTCCAAGGTGCTGCAGACCGGCGTCGGGATCGTCCAGGGCGCCTTCGGCGTGATCATAGTGCTCATCCTGATGATCTACTTCACGGCGTCCCTGCCCAGCATCAAGCGGTCCGCCTACCAGCTCGTCCCCGCGTCCCGCCGGGCGCGTTTCGCCGACATCGGCGACCAGATCACCGACTCCGTCGGCAAATACGTCATGGGCCAGGTGTCGCTCGCCCTCGTCAACGGCGTCCTGAGCGCGATCTTCCTGACCGTGATCGGCGCGAAGTTCCCCATCCTGCTCGCGTCGATCGCCTTCTTCTTCTCGCTGATCCCGCTCGTCGGCACGATCACCGGCTCGGTCATCATCGTGGCGGTGTGCTTCCTCTCCGGGCCGCCGACCGCCATCGCCGCCGCGATCTACTACCTGATCTACATGCAGGTGGAGGCGTACGTACTGAGCCCGCGCATCATGAACCGTGCGGTATCCGTCCCCGGAGCCCTCGTCGTCGTCGCGGCCCTCGCCGGCGGCACGCTGCTCGGTATCCTCGGGGCGCTGGTCGCCATCCCGTTCGCGGCCGCCATCCTGCTCATCGTGAAGCAGGTCGTGATTCCGCGGCAGAACGAGCTGTAGGTCAGGCTCCCGTCGCGGCCGGCCACGCGGTCGGCAGCGGCAGCGCCGACGGGTTCACGCGCTGCACGATCTCGTCGAGCACGCGGCGCGTCTGGTTCTCGCCCACCCACAGGTGCTTGCCGCCCTCGACGTCGACCAGTTCGATCTGCGGGAACGGGGCGAACTTCTGCTCGGCCTCCGCCGGCCGCAGGAAGTCGTCGTGCTCGGGGATCAGGGCGACCACCGGCCGGGTCTCCCCCGACCAGGCGGCGAGATGGTGCGGCTTCGCCCTGTGCAGCGGCGGTGACAGCAGGATGACGCCGTCGACCGGGAAGTCCCGGCCGTACATCAGCGCGAGCTCGGTGCCGAACGACCAGCCGACCAGCCAGGGATGCGGGAGCCCGCGCTCTGCGACGAACGCCATGGCGGCCTCCAGGTCGAAGCGCTCACCCACGCCCTCGTCGAACACGCCCTGACTCCGCCCCCGGGGCGAGGCGGTGCCGCGGGTGTTGAACCGCAGGACGGCGATGTCGGCGAGGGCCGGGAGCCGGGCTGCGGCCTTGCGGAGGATGTGCGAATCCATGAAGCCGCCCGCGGTGGGGAGCGGATGGAGGGTGACGAGCGTCGCCACCGGGTCGCGGTCGAGCGGGCTGGACAGCTCGCCGACGAGCGTCAGCCCGTCCCGCGTCCGCAGCTCGATGTCCTCGCGGCGGGCGGGCAGCTCGACGCCGCCGCGGATCTCCGTGGTCGTTCCCTCTGTGCTCATGCGATCCTCCAGCAGGACTCGTGCCAGTGCCTCCGCGCGGCGAGGTCGGCGGCGTCGCCGAGCACGCCGTCGGCGCGCCACGCGACGAGGTGCGCCGTCCCCGGCGGGATGTCGCGGCCGCAGCCCGGGCACACGTACGACTTCTGCGCCTGGACGGCCGTCACCGGCTGCACGTTCCATTCGACGCCGCGGCGGGTCTCCGTGCGCCGCCAGCCGGCGAGCAGGTAGTCGAGACCGTCCGGCTCCTCCTCCCGGCGGCCGGCGGAACGGCCTCGGGGACGGTTGGAGCGTGGCATGCGTCAAGTCTAGGCGCGAGTGCGCGCCGGACCGCTCAGTACCAGCCCTGGCTCTGCCAGACGCCCCACGCGCCGCACGGCGTGCTGTAACGGCCGGCGATGTAGCCGAGGCCCCAGTTGATCTGGACCGCAGGGTCGCTCTCCCAGCCCGGGCCCATCTTGCTGCCGGGCAGCGCCTGCGGGATGCCGTAGGCGCCGCTGGGGTTGGAGGCGTTCACGCGCCAGCCGGACTCGTGACTCCACAGCGTGTCGAGGCAGCCCCACTGGTCGTCGCCCCAGCCGCGCGCCTTCATCATCTGGTAGCCGATGTCGCGCGCGGTGCCCGAGGACGGGATCGGTGCCGACGGAGCGCTGCCGCCGGAGGACGACGAGGCCTTCTTGGTCGCGGTCGGGGTGGGCGTCGGCGTCGGAGTCGGGGTGGGCTTGGCCTTCACCGAGACGGGCTCTCGCGTGATGGTCTGCGCGGGCGCATCCGGAGCCGTCAGCTCCTGGGCCGGGACGCCCTCGTTGCGCTGGACGGTGGGGATCTGCTGCAGCGACTCCGCATACGCCGGAGTGGTCGTCGTGCCCGAGAACGGGTCGATGACGTTGACCAGCGCGAACCCGGCCACGGCGAGGAACGCGAAACCGGCGATGGCTGCACGCGATCGGACATGCGGATGCCTGGACCGCTTGAATGCGACTCCGACCGGGTTGGCCGGAGTCAGCGGCACGATCTCCGCTTCAGCTGCTCGTCTACCCACGATCACAGAACGATAACGGAGATCGGCGGAAAACCCAAGATTCCGCCCCTGCACTCAGCGAACCGCCAGCATCACGTCGGTGACGGAGTCGAGGAGCAGGTCGACCTGCACCTCCCGGTAGCCGCCGCGCTGCTCGCGGAACGTGACCGTCCGTACCTCCTCGACGCTCATCGGCCGGCCGTCCTGGAAATAGCGCACCAGACGGTTCGCGAAACGGTCGACGTCGTTGCGGTTGTAGCCGAGGGTGAGGAAGCTGACACGGTCGAACCGGTGCCCGAGGGGACGGTCGAGGCGGTTGAGCACGACCTGCGCGGTCGTCCGCGCCTCCTCGAACCAAGCGGCGTCTCCCGCACGCGATCGTGCAGCGTCGCGCTCCCGGGCCGCGAACGCGTCCTCCAGCCGCTCCAGGGCCGCGTCGACATGCGTGGTCGAGTAGCCGCCCTTCTGCATCGCGAACGCGGTGTGCCGGATGTCGGCCGCCACGAGGTCGGGTGCCGACTCGTCGCCGTCGTATGCGCGGCGCGCGGTGAGGAGGAATTCATCCACCTGCTCGACGTCGTAGCCCGGCTGGGACTTGGGGCTGCGGGGGAACGTGCTCACTCCCCCATTGTGTCATCGGAAGATGAGGAACAGCACGTAGGTGACCGCTGCAGACGGGAGGATGGAGTCGAGCCGGTCGAGGAAGCCGCCGTGCCCCGGCAGCCACGAGCTCATGTCCTTGATGCCCAGGTCGCGCTTGATGAGCGATTCGGCCAGGTCTCCCGCAGTCGCCGCGAGCAGCACCACCACACCGAACAGGATGCCGAACCACCAGGGCTCGCCGATCATGAAGACCGACAGCAGGATGCCCGCGATGATGGCAACGGCCGTGGCGCCCGCGAAGCCCTCCCAGGTCTTCTTGGGGCTGATCGTCGGCGCCATCGGGTGCTTGCCCCAGGACAGCCCGCTCACGTAGGCGCCCGTGTCGACCGACACGACCAGGATGACGAACGCGAGCACCCACCACTCTCCCCCGTCCTCCGCCAGGAGAAGGATGACGAAGCTGCCGAGCAGGGTGACGTACAGCTGCACGAACACCGACCAGAGCAGGTCGAGGCCGAGCGCCTTCGACCCGGTGCGGCCCGCAGGCACCACGAGCTCGGCGAGCCGCCAAAGGACGACGAGGACGATGCCGGCGGACAGCGCGACCAGCTGGCCGCCCGCGTGGAGGTAGAACGCGGCCGGCACGATCCCGACCGCGGCCAGCACCGTCGGGATGCGCGGCACCCGGCGACCCGAGCCGCGGAACGCCTGCGCCAGCTCGAACGCGGCGAAGCCGATCATCGCGACCCCGAACACGAGGAACAGCTGCTTGATGAAGATCAGGCTGACGACCACCACAGCCCCGACCGCCAGCCCGATGACGATGGCCAGGATCAGGTTGCGGCCGGTGCGCTCGGCGATCCGCTCGTTCGTCGCATCCAGCTGCGCCTTGCGGGCCTGCACCTGGCGCTCGAAGTCGGCGCGCGTGGCCTGGACCTGCGCGCGCAGCTCCTCACGCGACCGCGGTTTGCCCCGCCGGGACGGTTCCCCCGTCGCCTCCGTCCCCCCCTGGGGCGTCGCCGCCACGGGTGGGGTGGGCGGCTGGGAAGTCCTGTCCTCGGTCATCGGCTAGACCTCGAGAAGTTCGGCTTCCTTGCGCTTCAGCGCCTCGTCGACGGCGTCGACGTGGCTGCGCGTGAGAGCCTCGAGCTCCTTCTCGCCGCGCGCCACCTCGTCGTCGCCGACCTCGCCCTTGAGGGCGTCGAGGTCGTCCTTGGCCTTGCGGCGGATGTTGCGGATGGCGACCTTGGCGTCCTCGCCCTTGCCGCGCACGATCTTGACGAACTCCTTGCGGCGGTCCTCCGTCAGCTCCGGCAGCGTCACACGGACGATCTCGCCGTCGTTGCCGACGTTCGCCGAGAGGTTCGGCATGGTGACGATGGCCTTCTCGATCTCCTTGAGAGCCGACTTGTCGTACGGCGTGACGAGCAGGACGCGCGCCTCCGGGTTCTGCAGACCGGCCAGCTGGGCCAGCGGGGTCGGCGAACCGTAGTAGTCCACGAGCACCTTCTGGAAGAGAGCCGGGTTGGCGCGGCCCGCGCTCACGGTGCCGAAGTCCTCCCTCGCCGCGTCCACGGTCTTGCTCATGCGCTGGCGTGCGTCGGAAATCACATCCGCGATCACGGTCTCTCCTTTTGATCGGTGGGTCGGTGTCTAGTCTATTGCGCGCGCTGCCGGGCTCAGCCGAGCAGCGTCCCGATCTCGGCGCCGAGCAGCGCTGCCGTGACGTTACCGGCCGGCTCGATGCCGAAGATGCGCATCGGCATCCCGTTGTCCATGCACAGGCTGAGCGCGGTGGAGTCGACCGCTTTCAGGTTCTGCTGCAGCGCCTCCTGGTGCGTGATCTGGTCGATCTTGCGGGCGTCCGGGTTGGTGCGGGGGTCGTCGTCGTACATGCCGTCGACGCCGTTCTTGGCGACCAGCACCACGTCGGCGCTGATCTCGAGCGCACGCTGCGCGGCGACGGTGTCGGTGGAGAAGTACGGCAGGCCCGCGCCCGCGCCGAAGATGACGACGCGCCCCTTCTCGAGGTGGCGCTCGGCGCGGCGCGGGATGTACGGCTCGGCGACCTGGGTCATCGAGATCGCGGACTGGACGCGCGTCTCGGCGCCCGCCTGCTCCAGGAAGTCCTGCAGCGCGAGTGAGTTCATGACCGTGCCGAGCATGCCCATGTAGTCGGCGCGGCCGCGGTCCATGCCGCGCTGCGACAGCTCGGCTCCGCGGAAGAAGTTGCCGCCGCCGACGACGATGGCGATCTCGACGTCCTGCGCCGCCTGGGCGATCTCGCGGGCGATGCTGCTGACGATGTCCGGGTTGACGCCCAGCTGGCCGCCGCCGAAAGCCTCGCCCGAAAGCTTCAGAAGGACCCTACGTCTCTTGTTGACTGCCGACATACGTGAATAGCGTCCTTCCGTGTGTGGTTCTGGTCGATGCTAGTCGGTGGCGCACAGAAAAGGAGTCCGGACCGTTTTCACGATCCGGACTCCTTCATCGTCTGCTTACGCGCCGACCTTGAACCGGGCGAAGCCGGACACGGTGAGTCCCGCGTCCTTGAGCACCTGGCTGATGGTGAGCTTGTTGTCGCGGGCGTACTCCTGCTCGAGCAGGGCGACCTGCTTGAAGTAGGCGCCGAGGCGACCCTCGATGATCTTCGGGAGCGCAGCCTCCGGCTTGCCCTCGTTGCGGGAGATCTCCTCGACGATGCGACGCTCGTTCTCGACCTCGTCGGCCGGGACGTCTTCGCGGGAGAGGTAGGTCGGGTTCGCGAACGAGATGTGCTGCGCGATGCTGCGGGCGGTCTCCGCGTCGTCGCCGGCGTAGCCGAGCACGACACCGACCTGCGGGGGCAGGTCCTTGGAGGTCTTGTGCAGGTAGATCGCGAAGTGCTCGCCGTTCACGACGGCGATGCGGCGGAGCTCCACCTTCTCGCCGAGGATGGCGGCCTCGTCACCGATGAGCTCGGCGACGGTCTGGCTGCCGGCGGGGGCCGCGAGGGCCTCCTCCACGGTGGTGGCGCCGGCGGCCGCGGCCGCGTCGAGCACCTTGTCGGCGAGGGCGACGAACTTGTCACCCTTCGCGACGAAGTCGGTCTCGCAGGCGAGCTCGATCATCGTGGCGGTGCCGTTGCCGTTCTCCTTGGCGGCGACGAGGCCCTCGCTCGTGGAGCGGTCGGCGCGCTTCGCGTTGCCCTTCGCACCCTTCAGGCGCAGGATCTCGGTGGCCTTCTCGACGTTGCCGTCGGCCTCCTCGAGCGCCTTCTTGGTGTCGACCATGCCGGTGCCGAGCTGCTCACGGAGAGCCTTGATGTCGGCGATGCTGATGTTTGCCATGTTCTGAATGAAACCTTCTGTCTCGAAGACTTACTTGGACTCGGCGTCGGCGGCCTCGGCGTCGGCGGCCTCGGCGTCGGCGACCTCAGCGGTCTCGACCTCGGCGGCCTCGGCGTCGGCGTCGCCCTCGGCGATCAGCTCGGCGGAGTCGGCCTTCGCCTCGGCCAGATCGGCGTCAGCCGCCTTGGCGGTCTCGGCGCTCGACTGCACCTCGTCGGACGACTGCGCGAGCAGCTCCTGCTCCCACTCGGCGAGCGGCTCGGCCGGCTCGGCGCCCTCTTCGGGCTTCTGGTGGCGCTGGATGAGGCCCTCGGCCGCGGCGTCGGCCACGATGCGGGTGAGCAGCGTGACGGAGCGGATCGCGTCGTCGTTACCCGGGATCGGGTACTGCACCTCGTCGGGGTCGCAGTTGGTGTCCAGGATGCCGATGACCGGGATGCCCAGCTTCTTGGCCTCGTCGATCGCCAGGTGCTCCTTCTTGGTGTCGACCACCCAGAGCGCGCTCGGCGTCTTGCTGAGGTTGCGGATGCCGCCCAGCGACTTGTGGAGCTTGTCCAGCTCGCGCTTCTTGATCAGCAGCTCCTTCTTGGTGAAGCCGCTGGTGGTGCCCTCGAAGTCGAGCTCCTCGAGCTCCTTCATGCGGGCGAGGCGCTTGGACACGGTCTGGAAGTTGGTCAGCAGACCACCCAGCCAGCGCTGGTTGACGTACGGCTGGCCGACGCGGGTCGCCTGCTCGGCGATCGCCTGCTGGGCCTGCTTCTTGGTGCCGACGAACAGGATGGTGCCGCCGTGGGCGACGGTCTCGCGCACGAAGTCGTACGTCTTGTCGATGTACGCGAGCGACTGCTGCAGGTCGATGATGTAGCTGCCCGAGCGCTCGGTGAGGATGAAGCGCTTCATCTTCGGGTTCCAGCGGCGGGTCTGGTGTCCGAAGTGGACGCCGCTGTCGAGCAGCTGGCGCATGGTGACGACGGCCATTGCCGTTCTCCTTTTGGTTGCGGTTGTCTGCGACGGCCGGCGGCCGCCACTCCTGGTGCCCCGCGCGCATCCGCGCCCCGCCGCTTCGCACGGGCGAACCGTGAGCGATGGGGAGACCGGTGGATGCGCGTCCCGACCCCGCGGATTTCACCGCGGGACGTTCGGGCACGCGTAGTCACTCCGACGAGCGGAGTGCTTCAGACATCCTAGCAGGAAAGGGCGTCAGGCAGAGTCGCCGCTGGAGCGGACCTGCGGCCCGCGCCCGCGCCCTCCTGCGTTGGCGAACAGCGTCTCCGCCTGCTCCAGCGCCATGCCGTTCGTCTCCGGGATCTTGAAGAACACGAAGAAGAACGAGAGCGCCGCGAACACGGCGTACATCCCGTACGTGAACGGCAGCGAGAACGCCGCAAGGGCCGGGAACGAGACGGTGACGAGGAAGTTCGCGATCCACTGCGCCGCGGCGGCCACGCCGAGCGCCTTCCCGCGGATCCGGCTCGGGAAGATCTCGCCGAGCAGCACCCACACCAACGGCCCCCACGAGGCGCCGAAGCAGATGACGAAGATGTTCGCCGCGATCAGGGCGATCGGTCCCCACGGCGCGGGGAGGCTCACTGCGCCGTTCTTGGTCACGGCGAACGCGAACGCGAGCGCCATGACGCCGAGCGACAGCGCCATCCCCACCGAGCCGGTGAGGAGGATCGGGCGGCGGCCGACCCGGTCCACGAGCAGGATGGCGACGATCGTCACGACGACGTTGGTCACCGACGTGATGACGGTGATGAGGAGGGAGTTCTGCTCCGTGAACCCGACCGCCCGCCACAGGGTCGTCGAGTAGTTGAAGATCACGTTGATGCCGACGAACTGCTGGAAGACGGACAGGATGATGCCGATCCAGACGATGGGTTTCAGGCCGAGGCGGTTTCCGGTGAGCTTCGCCTTCGCACCCTCCTTGTCCTCCTTGATGGCGTTCTCGATGTCGCCGATCTGACGGTCGATGTCGTGCTCGGGGACCAGCGTCAGGAAGATGCTGCGCGCCTCATCGCGGCGGCCGTTCGCCAGGAGGAACCGCGGCGACTCCGGCAGCATCAGCGCGAGGATGCCGTAGACGACGGACGGGATCACGCCGACGAGGAACATCCACCTCCATGCCTCGAGCCCGAACCAGAGCTGCTTGGATGCGGAACCGGCGATGCCGGCGAGGAGCGCGTCGGAGAGCAGCGCCACGAAGATGCCGATGGTGATGGCGAGCTGCTGCAGCGACGCTAGGCGGCCACGCGACTGGCGGGGCGAGATCTCGGCGATGTACGCCGGCGCGACCACGGATGCGATACCGATGCCGAGACCTCCGACGATGCGCCAGAAGCCCAGGTCCCAGGCGGAGAAGGCGAGGCCGGCGCCGATGGAGCTGGCGAGGAAGAGGATGGCGCCGACCAGCATGACGCGTAGGCGCCCCCAGCGGTCGGCGAGGCGTCCGGCGAAGAACGCGCCGACGGCGCAGCCGAGCAGGGCGACGGCGACGATGAAGCCGGTGACGACGGCGTTCAGCGCGAAGTTGTGCTGGACGGAGTCGACGGCGCCGTTGATGACGGACGAGTCGAAGCCGAACAGGAAGCCGCCGACCGCCGCGGCGATGGCGAGCCCGGTGACCCGTCGTCGCATCTTCGCGGTGGGCTGAGGGGCGTCGTCGTCGGTCGTTGCTGTGGAGGCCTTGCGTTGTTCAGACATGTCATCCCTTTTCGGTTGTGCATGCCCCCGCTACCGTGCCGGCTCCGCGGGACGCGCGGCGCGACGAGGGCAGACATCACGGTACGCCGGGAACCGGCCGGGGAGAACCGTCGGAGGTGTCGGTGCGGTCACAGGGCTGTGGAGCGCCGGGTTGTCCACGGGTCGCGGATCCGGGAGGTGCGGGGGTGGTCGCGACCGCAAGGGTGGGGTCATGCGGTCGGCAGGGTGCCGGCGAGGGAGGTGGGTGCGAGATGCGAGACGCGAGCTGCTCTCGTGGGCCTTCGGCGGTGGGGATGCGCTGGGCTCGGATCATCGGCGGTGTCCTGATCGCCGCGATCGCGTGGGTGGTGGTGGCGTCACCGGTTGCGGCGGCCCATCCGGCGACGGTGCTTCGCGCGCCGGCCTCGTCGGGGGCGGTGTGGTCGTGGCCGGTCCCCTCCCCGCCGATCGTGGCGGCCTTCGCGGCGCCGTCCACCGCGTACTCGGCGGGTCACCGCGGCATCGACCTCGGAGTCGTCGCCGGGTCAGCGGTCTCCGCGCCCGACGACGCGGTGGTGCGGTTCTCCGGGGTCGTCGTCGACCGCCCGGTGGTGACGCTCGACCACGGAGGCGGTGTGCTGTCGAGCTACGAGCCGGTCGAGGGACTCCTCCCGGTCGGCGCCCCGGTAGCGCGCGGCGCTGTGGTCGGCACGGTGGCGGCGGGTGGACACTGCGACGGCGCCTGCCTGCATGTGGGAGTCCGCGTCGACGGCCAGTACGTTTCTCCCCTGCTGTACTTCGGCGGGGTGCCACCCGCGGTGCTGCTCCCGCTCGGTGGAGGCTAGGGCCGGCGTTCACGCGCGCCGCCCGGGAGCGGCGGCGGGATCGCGGGCGCTGCCGGACCAGGCGGCGGCACCATCAGACGCCGGCGAGACGATGGCGGCCCCACGCACGGTACGCGCC
>JAEWJG010000012.1 GCA_023386675.1 Actinomycetes bacterium | reverse complement strand
GCGCGGTCCCGCAGGCGGCCGAGCACCGACGCCGCCGGTCGCAGACCCAGGCCGGGCGGCGGCGCGCCCGGCGAGGGGGTCGCGAGCGGGACGAGCGAGACCGTGACGCGCGGAGTGCCGGTCCGTTCTGCAGCCAGGTGGGAACCGAGGGAGAGGCTGTCGGCGATGAGGACATCCCACGGGCGCGCGTCGAAGGATGCGGTCAGGTCGGCGCACTGCGCAGCCCCCGTTCGGACGAACAGGTCCTCGACGTTCACGATCAGCTGGCGGGTACCCTTTCGCCCGCGGAGCCGCGGGAACGTCGCGGGCAGATCGTTCTCGTCGAAGTCCGGCGCCCTCTGCCACAGCACGGGCTCCGCGCCGTCGGCGCGGAAGGCGTCGGCGTGGGCCGATCCCGTGTACACGCGCAACCGGTGCCCCGCCGCGACGAAGGCGCGCACCACCGCCCGCACGGGCGCGACGTGGCCCGAGAACGGCATGACCGCGAGCATCACCTCTGCCATGTCACACATGGTGAGGTGTGCCGGGCGGACGGCGCTAGAGCACGAAGGGAGTCACTCCGTCAGGGACGGCCGGCGTTCAGCTGCTTGCGCTGCTCGCGGTACCGCCGAGTGAACCGTCGGTATGCCCAGACGAGTGCGGCGACCAACGCCGCAATGATCACGACACCGATCACGAAAAACAGATTCCAGAGCATCACAGGTCCCATGGTTCCCCCTCAGCCCGAGGTTACAGCCATCCGCCTCATGGGGCGTCAGTCGTCAGAGATCCGATCCGGAGCGGTCCCGCGCTCTTCAGCGCATCCACGAGCCATGGTCCGAGGGATGCTGCGTACGTGTTGCTCAGGTGGGATTCGTCGACGGCATCGGCAACCCCCTCGCCCGCTCACCACCAGCTACTCCCACGCGTGCGACCCCTACCGGCTGCCCACCCTTACCGGCGGCGGCAGCGGCAACGGCATCACCCAAAACCCGTACCTGTTCAAATGCGGCCGCTGGTACGACCCGACCACCGGACGGTGGACCCAACAAGACACGTTGGACGCACCCCTCGACCCGGCTAACGCCAACCGGTACGCCTTCGCCGGCGACGACCCGTCGGCGCGGACGAGACGGGCGTCGGCCTCGTCACAGCAGGTGCCGCCGGCTGCATTGCAGCGTTGCTGGCGTATGGAATCGACGAGAACACCAATAGCGACACCGGAGCATATATTGAGGACGCAGGGGACTTCTGGAGCTTGGGAGTGCGCCGTTTTGATAGGTATTGATCACGGGCTGGTGGTGGGATGAGCGGTCTGAGAGGCGGCCGACGAATGGCCGTAAACGTAGCGCTCGTCCTGGTGGTTGCCTTCTTCGCCGTATTTCTAGCCTTAACGCTTGTACCACGATGAAGCCTGAGAGCCGGTACAACCACGGCCCGATGGAGGTGCTGTATCAATAAGCGAGCGATCTTCTGGACAGTGCTGATAGCTGCTCTCCTCGTGCTCGGCATTGTCTATCTCTTGACTCTTCAGATCGTCCGGTGGCGGGGCCGTACCAGCGTCTCGAGCTTGAGTGGGCCGACGGATTGGCAGACGCGACTGCTCACACCAGCCCACAGTTCCGTTACCGCGGCACTCGCCCACCGCAAGACAAAACCCCCGGATCCCTTGTAACACTGGGATCGCGGGGGCTTGCACGTGGCGGTACCGGTGGGATTTGAACCCACGGTGGGCTTTCACCCACACAACTTTTCGAGAGTTGCACCTTCGGCCGCTCGGACACGGTACCGCGGACTATCGTACGCGATTCGAGCGGGTGACTCCAATCGGGCGGAGGGCCGTTCGCGCGTCGGCCGTCCGGGGTACTGTTCCGTCCATGAAAGCTCTCCGCCGCCTCCTCGTCGCCGTCGCCAGCCTCGGGGTGACCGCCGCCCTGGCCGCGGCGGGATGGCAGCGCATCCAGGCTAAGCGGGCGTCGGTCGCCGAGGGGCGCGTGCGGCTCAACGAGCTGCTTCCGGTGCACTCGAAGTGGTGGCGGGAGGCGGCGAAGGACCCGGGTGAGCTGCTGTACGTGGCCATCGGCGACAGTGCCGCCCAGGGCATCGGCGCATCGGCGCCGAAGAACAGCTACGTCGGTGTCATCGCCGACCACCTACGCGCGGTGACCGGGCGGACGGTCCGCGTCGTCAACCTGTCCGTCTCGGGCGCAACCGTGGCGCTGGCGGTCGCGGACCAGCTCCCCCGCTTCACCAGCCTGCAGGCGGACATCGTGACCGTGTCCATCGGCGCCAACGACATCGCCGCATTCGACGCGGCTCGGTTCCGCGAAGGGCTGCGCAAGGTGTTCGCCGCCGTGCCCGACCACGCCATCGTGGCCGACCTCCCCTACTTCTACCTGCCGTGGAACGAACGGCTCGTGGCGGAGGCCAACCGCATCCTGGAGGAGGAGGCGTCCGCCCAGGGATTGACGGTCGTCCCGCTGCACGAGACGATGCGACGGGAGGGACTGCGCGGCGCGTTCACGCAGTTCGCCGAGGACCTCTTCCACCCCAACGACCGCGGCTACCGGGTATGGGCGTCCGCGTTCCTGCCCGCCGTCACCGCACGGGCGCGCGCACTGTACCCGCGCACGGGCGAGCCGGCCGAGGAGGAGGCGCTCAGCGCCTGACGGTCGCTGGCGCCAGGTGCGAGAGGATGCGTCCCCACGTCGGCACGACGGCCAGGTGACCGGCGCCGGGGACCATCTCCATCCGGGCGTCCGGCAGTGCGTTCTTGTACCAGGCGGCGTGCGCGTGGCCGGCGAGCGGGTCGGCCTGCCCGGCGAGGATGAGCGTCTTGGCCGCGACGTCCCCGAGCTCGAACCCCCACGGGCGGGCGGTGTAGCTCAGGATGTCCCCGGCCACTCCCCCGGTCCCCTGACGGAAGGCGTCCTTCAGCATCATCCCGAGGCGATCGCGCACGCCCGCGCGGCCGAGCGCCTGCGCGTCGGCGGCGCCG
>JAEWJG010000043.1 GCA_023386675.1 Actinomycetes bacterium | reverse complement strand
CCGCCGCCCCGCCGTTTCCCCTCCCATGACAGACGCGCCCCTGCCCGGCGCGGCGCGCGCCGCCGCCGAAGACCTCGAGCGCGTGCTGGCGCGCCTCGAGTGGACGCTGCTTGACTTCGAGCAGCGTGAACTCCCCGCCGGCACCGCGTCGGCCGTGGCGCCCGGACGGGTCCGGTTCCACTACGTCGTCTCCGGCATCGTCGAGGTCACGGGAGGCGCGGCACCGCTGCGCCTCGAGGCCGGTGACTTCCTGATGCTGCCCCGCTCGGAGGCCCACCGGCTGCGGGCGGAGCAGGACGCGGTCGTGGCGTCCGGCGAACTGGACACGACGACTGCGCCGGGGCTTCCGCTCGCGTCCGCGCTCCCCGCGCCCCTGACCGCGTGCGGCTTCGTCGTGCGCGAGCCGCACATGGGTCCCCTCATCGAGACGCTGGGCCTCGAGTTCGGCGGGATGCGCGCCGGCAACTGCCTGATGGCGAGCCGCATCGCGTCCATCATCGCCACGGCGGCGGTCCGGTCGTGGGTGGAGAACGGCTGCGCCTCCGACCAGTGGCTGGTCAGCGTGCGCGACCCGCACATCGCCCGCGCCGTCGCCGCGATGCGCGAGGCGCCGGGGGAGCCGTGGACGGTGGACCGGCTGGCCCGGGTCGCCAGCGCCTCCCGCACCGTCTTCGCCGAACGCTTCCGGGAGCTCGTGGGCGACTCGCCGAGCCGCTACCTGGCGACGGTCCGCGTGGAGCAGGCGACAGAGCTGCTTCGAGACGACCGGCTCAGCGTCGGCGAGGTGGCGCACCGGCTGGGCTACGGGTCGGATGTCGCCTTCAGCCGGGCGTTCCGCCGCGTCACCGGGGTGAGCCCGGCTGCGTGGCGGCGGAGCGCTGCCGCGGATTCGACGCGGACAGCGGCTCCGGCCGCCCTGAGCGCCTAAGCCGCCGGGCCGCGGCGACGCGCGGTTCCCAGCAGCACCCCGCCGAGGACCGCGACGATCCCGCCTGCGACCAGCGCCTCCTTGACGCCCGCGCCGTCCACGAGGAGGCCGCCCGCCGCGGCGCCCAGCGCGATCGCCAGCTGGAACGCGGCCACGACGAGGCCGCCCGCGGCCTCCATCCGCTCCGGCTCGGTGCGGGCCGCCCAGGTCTGCACGAGCGTCGGCACGCCGCCGAAGGCGAAGCCCCACAGGACGACCGCCGCGAAGGCGAGCGGCACCTGGTCGGGCAACAGGGCGAACACCGTCACGGCCGCTCCCAGCACCGCCGGCATGACGACCAGAGCCGTGCGCAGCCGGCGATCGGCGACGACGCCCGCGACGATGTTCCCGGCGAAGCCGCCGAGCCCGTACGCGGCCAGCAGCACGGCCAGGCCGCCGGCCGTCAGCCCCGGGATGTCGGCGGCACCGAGCCGGATGTAGGTGAAGCCGGCGAAGTGGCCACCCGCGAGCAGGGCGATGCCGAGCAGGCCGACGATCATGACCGGCGAGCGCAGAGCGGCGAACAGCGTGCGCACGCCCGAGCCGGAGGCAGGCGCGATCCGCGGCAGGAGGAGCACCTGCACGACGGCGGCCGCTACGGACATCGCCGCGACGAGGACGAACACGGCTCGCCAGCCCCAGACCGCGCCGAGGAACGCTCCGAGCGGCACGGCGACGACGGTCGCGAGCGAGACACCGGTGTTCACGATCATCATCGCGCGGCCGAGGTGCTCCTCCGGGACCAGCTGCGCGGCCACGGCGACGGCCATCGACCAGAAGCCGGAGATGGCGATCCCGAGCAGCACGCGCGCGACGAGGAGCACCCAGAACTGCGGCGCCACGGCGACGAGGATGTTCGACACCGCGGCGAGCACGGCCAGCGAGACCAGCAGGATGCGCCGGTCGAGGCGCGGCACGAGCGGCCCGATCGCGGGTCCGGCGACGACGCCGATCAGGGCGGTCGCCGTGACCGCCTGCCCCGCGGTTCCCTCGCTCACGCCGAGCCCCGCCGCGATCGGCGACAGCAGGCTGGCGGGCAGGAACTCGCTCGTCACCAGCGCGAAGACGCCCAGCATGAGGGCGACGACGCCACCCCAGGAGGCTCGACGGGCGGCTCCCGAGACGGCGGGGACGGACGCGGTTCCGGGTGAGGGGGAGGTCTCGATGCTCATGCTCCCAGCCTGGCCGCGCGCGCGTCCGCGCACCCGACCGATCGTCCGGGCGAGCTGATCGCGCGTCCGGAATCAGCCCACGAATCGTCAGCGGGAGGCGGGCACGGCGTCCCGGAGGAAGTCCGCGACCCAGCGCGCGCTCCGCTTCGGTGTGCGTTTCTGCGTCTGGTAATCGACGTGGATGATGCCGAAGCGGCGGGAGTAGCCCCACGCCCACTCCCAGTTGTCGATCAGCGACCAGATGAAGTAACCCTGCAGGGGCAGGCCTTCGGCGACCGCATCCCGGGCCGCCTCGAAGTGCGCCTCCAGGTACTCGGCGCGCTCGCCGTCGTCGATCTGGCCGTCCACATCCACCCGGTCGGGGTAGGCGGCGCCGTTCTCCGTGATGTACAGCGGCAGGCCCGGCGCGAGCGCGCTCGCCTGCCGGAGCACGTCGACCATCCCGTCGGGGTGGATCTCCCAGCCCATCTGGGTGACGGGCGCGCCGGTCCTGACGAAGCGGACGTGCTCGCTGCCCGGGTAGGCGCTCGCCGGTGCATCGGCCGTGGGCTTCGAGCCGGACGCGACGGTGTGGCGGCTGTAGTAGTTGATGCCGAGGAAGTCGATCGGCGCCGCGATGCGCTTCAGGTCGTCGTCGGTCGCGTGCTCGGCGAACCACTCGGTCTCGCCCAGGTCGTCCAGCACATCGGCGGGGTAGGAGCCGGTCAGCACAGGGTCGAGGAAGAGGCGGTTGCTGAGACCGTCGATGCGGCGCGCAGCGTCCGCATCCGCCTCGGAGTCGCTCGCCGGCTCCACCGAGTACAGGTTGAACGTCGTCCCGACCTTCGCCTGCGGGACCGTCGCGCGCAGCGCCTCCAGCGCGTGGCCGTGGCCGAGCAGCAGGTGGTGGGCGGCGTGCGCCGAGTGGGAGCCGAGGGTACGGCCGGGGGCGTGATGCCCGCTCGCATAGCCGAGGAAGGCCGAGCACCACGGCTCGTTGAGCGTGATCCAGTCCGTGACCACGTCGCCGAGCTCCTCCGCGACGAGCGCCGCGTAGTCGGCGAACCGCATCGCGGTGTCGCGGTCGAGCCACCCGCCGCGCTCCTCCAGCGCCTGCGGCAGATCCCAGTGGTACAGCGTCGCCCACGGGGTGATGCCGCGCTCGCGCAGCGACTCGGCGAGCCGGCGGTAGAAGTCGAGGCCTGCGCGGTTCGCCGGCCCGGTGCCGTCGGCCTGGATGCGCGGCCACGCGATCGAGAACCGGTACGCGTCGAGGCCGAGGTCGGACATCAGCGCGACGTCCTCCGCCCAGCGGTGGTAGTGGTCGTCGGCGACGTCGCCGGTGCTGCCGTCCGCGATGGCGCCGGGAACGCGCGCGAACGCGTCCCAGATGCTCTCGCCGCGGCCGTCCTCGTGGGTGGCGCCCTCGATCTGGTACGACGCCGTCGCGCTGCCGACGACGAAGCCGTCGGGGAGGTCGCTTCTCTGCATGGTCACTGCTCCTTGGACGGGGCGAGCCAGTCGCCGTCGCCGTTCTCGTAGAGGGAGATGAGGATGTCGTCGCGCTTGATGCCGAGCGCGGCGAGCCGCTCGACGATCAGCTCCGCGCCGCGCTGCTTCACTTCGGGAGAGTACCCGTTGTAGGCGAGGATGCTGACGAAGACGATGTCGCTGCGGTCCGCGTCCGGGAAGGTCCGGCTGTAGAACAGGTCGCCCTGGTCGTGCAGGGTGAAGATCTGGAACAGGTCGTCGGCAGGCATGCCCCAGCCGTCCGCCAGTGCGGAGTTGATCGCCTCGCTCATCTGCGGGCGCAGGTCGGCCAGGGGCGTGTGCATGTCGATTCGGACGAGTGGCATGGTGCTTCCTTCGTGGTGGGTGGTGAGTGTCGTGGTCAGTCGGCGTCGAGCCAGTTCGCGGGGGAGGGGAGCAGCGCTTCCAGCTCGTCCCAGAACCCCTGCGGCCGGTCGAGGGACGCGGCGTCCAGGGTCTGCGGGATGCGCTCCGGCCTGCTGATGCCGACGATGGTGCTCGCGAAGCGGTCGTCGCGGGTCGAGAAGCGCAGGGCGGCTGCTGCGAGGGTGGTGTCCCAGCGGTGGCACACCTCCCGCATCCGGGCGATGGCCTCGAGCGTCTCGGCGGAGGCGGGCCGGTAGCCGTAGTCGGTCCTGCGCCCGGACTCGTCGGCGAGGATGCCGCCGCCCAGGACGGCGGCGTTGACGACGCCGACTCCGAGCGACGCCGCGCGGTCGAGCAGGGGTCCGGCGCTCCGGTCGACGAGCGTCCAGCGGTTGTGGACGAGCAGCACCTCGAAGACGCCGAGGTCGAGGTAGCGGCGCATCGCACGCACGTCCCCGCCGGCCAGGCCGATGTGCCCGACCTCGCCGCGCTCCCTCGCCTGCACCAGCGCCTCGACCGCGCCTTCCGGAGCGGTCATCGCCTCGAAGTCGTGGAACTCCGGGTCGTGGAGGTGCACGAGCGGAAGCGGGCCGATCCCGAGCCGCTCGGTGCTCTCCCCGATCGACCGCCGCACGCGCTCGCCGCTGTAGTCGCCGTCGCGCTGGTCGGTCTTGGTGATGACCAGCACATCCTCGGGCAGACCGCCGAACGCGGCGATGCCGGCGCCGATGCGCTCCTCGCTCCGGCCGCCCGAGTAGTCGTTGGAGGTGTCGATGGTGCGGATGCCGCTGCGCAGCACGTCCTGCACCAGTGCGATGGCATCGGCCTCGGCCACCTCGTGCCCGAAGTTCTCCGGCATGCTCCCGAGCGGGGCGCCGCCGAGCGTGACGCGGCTCACGGAGAGCCCGGTCGCGCCCAGCGGACGCAGCGACGTGGATGCGGTCATGCGTTCGCGACCACGTACAGCAGGCCGTCCGGGCCGCTGTAGACCTCGCGGTCGCCCGCGGTGCCGACCGCCGTGCCCGGCGCCGACTCGCCCTCGAACGCGACGGCGACGAAGCCGGGCGCGTCGAGCTGCGGGTGGCGCGCCGCCTTCTCCGCCTTCTCGTAGGTGAAGATCTCCAGCGAGCTGTCGCCGTGACGGAGGAAGTTGATCTCGAAGCCGCGGTCGTCGCTCGGCTGGTGGATGCCCGACATCAGCCCGTAGCCGAGCTTGCCGTAGTGCTCCTTGGTCGCCTCCAGGTCCTCGACCGTCTCGGCGACGTGGTCGAAGCGCGGACGGTCCGGGTCGCCGAGGCCCCAGTCCTGCTCCACGGCGTCGCGGTCGTAGACCTCGTGGTACTGCAGCGGCCCCTCGACCAGCTCGAGCAGCGTCCCGTCCGGGTCGTAGAAGAAGGTGATGCGCACATCCCCTTCGGCGTGGATGGGCTCGAGGTGGAAGGGCACGCCGGCCTCGTGGAGGGCGTCGACGCGGGCGTCGAGGTCGGAGACCTTGAAGCCGATATGCCGGAAGCCCCGCTGCAGGTCGTCGCCCACCCAGGTGGACTCGGCGGGCGCGTCGATGCGGTTGAGCACGAGCGCGGCGGTGACGACGTCGAGCACCGCACGGTCGTCGCTCTGCTCGACGACCTGCGCGTCGAAGTGACGGCGGTAGAAGTCGACGGAACGCGCGATGTCGGTCACGTTCAGGAGCACGGATTCGATGGCCAAGGGGGAGTCCTTTCTACACTGAAAGCTCACTATCTCAACATATGCAACTAAGAGTGCAGGCCAAGAGAAAGCGGCAGTAGACGACACCATACATGGCGGTGACAGGTTTTTTACAAAAAGGTTTGAACGATTGCATCGCGCCGAGAACCGTGTGTAGGCTCACCCCCGAACGTGCGCCGCCATGCACGGACAGCACAACGAGGTGGAGGAATCACAATGATGCGAACGCGGTTCATTTCCGCGGCAGCGGTGGCTGCGGCCGCCGCTCTGGCGATCACGGGCTGCACAGGCTCGTCCGGCGATCACGGCTCGGACGTCAAGCCGGCCAAATCCGGAAGCGTCACCTGGTGGGGCTGGACGCCCGACACTCCGGTGGCAGAGAAGTACATCGCGGAGTTCAACAAGCAGTACCCGGACATCAAGGTCACGTACAAGAACTTCGAGAACGTCGACTACCGGAACACGATCACGCCGGCCCTCGACTCCGGCAAGGGCCCGGACGTCTTCGACCTGTCGCCCGCCGGCGGCTCGCCCGACCTGTGGGGACCCTACGCGCTCGACCTGACCTCGCTCGCCAAGGACACCCTCGGCGACGGCTGGAAGGACAAGATCGGCGGCTCCTACGTGAAGCAGCTGACCAGCTCCGATGGCCGCTTCGTCTCGCTCCCGCTCGGCGGCATGTCCGCCGGCTTCCTCTGGTACAACAAGAACATCCTCGACCAGGCCGGCGCCAAGGTCCCGACCGACTACGCGTCGTGGGTCGACACCTGCAAGAAGGTGACCGCGATCGGCAAGGCCTGCTTCACGATGGGCGCCGGCGGCACCGACACCTTCCCGACCGAGATGTACCACTCGATCGCCAACACCGTCGACCCGGACTTCTTCATCAAGGCCGCGACCGGCAAGGCGAAGTGGAACGACCCCCAGGGCCAGAAGGTGCTCGAGATCATCAAGAAGATGAAGACCGACGGCATCATCGCGTCCAACGCCCTCGACGGCCCGCAGTACCCGCTCGCGAACAACGAGTTCATGAAGGGCGATGCGGCCATGGTGCAGATGGGCTTCTGGTACACGCAGTACGCGGGCGCCGACTCCTGCAAGACCTCCATGGCGGCGGCCGGCGTGTCCGACCCGACCTGCTTCGTCCAGCTGCCCGCGCAGTTCCCGGACGTCGCAGGCGATGGCCACAAGAGCACCTTCTTCGGCGAGGCCGACTACGGGCTGGCCATCAACTCCGAGTCGAAGAACATCGGGGCTGCGAAGACCTTCGTCTCGTGGATGACGCTCAACAAGACCGGCCAGCAGAACGTCGCGAACGCGCTCGACCTGCTCCCGGCGTTGAAGGGCACCACTCCCGACTGGTCGAACATCAAGCTGGTGGACGACGCCGTGCAGCGCCCCGCGATCGAGAACCTGATCAAGGAGTCCGGCGAGACCACCGAGTCCCGCCAGTGGCAGACCACCCAGAAGTCGCTCGACGCGATCGTGGTCGCCATCCAGCAAGTGCTCGACCCGTCGGTGAACAAGTCGATCACGAGCATCGCCGACGACCAGCAGGCCTCGTCGCAGGCCAGCAAGGTCGGCACGAAGTAATCAACCCCAAGGAACGGATCGGCTGACTCATGACCGTCACGGATCTTGAGACCACACCCGACCGACTGACCCCGGTGGTGAAGGGAGGCGGGCGCCCCAGACGGCGCGCCCGCCTCCTCCCCGGGGGCGTGCGCTGGATCCTTCCCGCGTTCGCCATCTCGGTCGGCCTGATCTACTACAGCATCATCTACTCCGGCTACCTGTCGTTCTTCGACTGGCCCGGCGGCCGGGCGCTGATGACCCCGGTCGGCTTCGGCAACTACATCACCGCGCTCGCTGATCCGGTGCTGTGGACCTCCCTGCGCAACACCGTCATCTACTTCGTCGTGGTGTTCGCCGTGCAGGTGGCCGGCGGGACGCTGTTCGCCGCCGCCATGCACTCGAAGACCCGCTTCGCGAACCTCTACAAGGTGCTCGTCGTCATCCCGGTCGTCGTGGCGCCCGCGACGCTGGCGCCTGCGCATGTCCAGGTCTGGCAGAGCGACGGCACGATCAACAAGATCCTCGGCTTCTTCGGGCTCTCCGGCCTCGAGCAGCCGTGGATCGGCCAGGCGACCACCTCGCTCCTCGTCGTCACTCTGGTGGGATGCTGGGGCGCGATCGGCTACGGCTTCATCCTCATCTACGCCGGCATGGCGCAGATCGACCC
>JAEWJG010000002.1 GCA_023386675.1 Actinomycetes bacterium | reverse complement strand
CGTCGGCGCGGTCGCCGGCGTCGTGCTCGCGCTGCTCGCGGCGCCGCTGGTCGGGCTCATCCCGTTCCGCGGGCGGCCGCTCGGCCTCTCGGCGCTGCTCGGCCCCGGATGGATGGCGCTGACCGTCCTCGGCGTCGCCCTGCTGGCAGCGATCAGCGCCGTCGCCGGGCTGCGCGGGGTGCTGCTGTCACCGCTCGGCGTGCGGACGCGACAGCAGGCCCCGCGCATCCACTGGCTGCGGCCGGTGCTCACCGTCGTGGCGATCGGCGCGATCGTCGTGCTGCTCTCGGCGCTGCAGGTCGTCGCACTCAGCGCGACGGTGCTGCTCGCCGTGCTCGCCCTCGCGTTCGGAGGGAGCATCGCCGTGCTCAACCTCATCGGGCCGTGGGTGCTGAAGCGGATGGCCGCCTCCCAGGCCCGTCGTGCGCGGACCGCGCGCCGGCTGCTCGCGGCGCGCAGCATCCTGGAGTCGCCGAAGGCCGCCTGGCGACAGGTCTCGGGAGTCGCGATGACCAGCTTTATGGCGGTGTTCGCCGGGGTCGGCGTCTCGGTGCTGGGAGCCGCTGCCGGGGAGAACGACCCGCTGCTGGCCGACATCCGGACCGGCCTCATCATCACTGTGGTCGCGTCCTTCCTCATGGTGGCGTGCTCGGCCGGGGTGAACCAGGCCGCGGCCGTTCTCGACCGCCGCGACCTCTACGTCAGCCTGGACCGGATCGGGATGCCCGTCGCCGAGATGAACGCGGCTCGCAGCCGGGCGGTGCTGTCTCCGCTGCGGATCACGACCGTCGGCTCCGCGCTCACGGCCGCGATCGTCCTGCTGCCGCTGACCGGCGCGAGCCTGCTCGTGCAGCCGCTCACCCTGGTCGTCGTGGCGGGATGCCTCGGCGTGGGTGTGCTGCTGGTCTGGGCGGCACTCCGGGCCACCCGGCCGGTGCTCGACCGGGTGCTCGCGGAGCCGTCGCCCAGCCTCTGACCCGGTACTCTCGTTGCATGCCCCAGAACAGCGACGTGGAAGCTGCGCTCGAGCAGCTGCACAGCATCCGTCAGAGCATCGACAACATCGACGCCGCGGTCATCCACATGCTCGCTGAGCGGTTCAAGTTCACGCAGCAGGTGGGTGCGCTGAAGGCCGAGCACGGGCTCCCGCCCGCGGACCCGGAACGCGAGCGGCAGCAGATCCAGCGCCTGCGCGCCCTGGCGGAGGAGAGCCACCTCGACCCGGCGTTCGCGGAGAAGTTCCTCACCTTCATCGTCGCCGAGGTCATCCACCACCACGAGCGCATCGCCGTCGAGAACGGCAAGTAGGGGGTGGGCTGGGACGCGACGGCCCTGCCGGAGGCGCGGGGCCGCACGGTGCTGGTCACGGGCGCGAACGCAGGTGTCGGCTACTTCACGGCCGAACAGCTGGCCGGGGCCGGGGCGCACGTGATCCTCGGCTGCCGCGACCCGGAGCGGGCGGAGGCGGCGGTCTCGGCGATCCGCCGGCGGGTTCTGCGTGCCAGCGTCGAGGCCATGCCGCTGGATGTGACCGACCGCCGCTCGATCGACGCGGCGGCCGACGCCCTGCTCGCCCGGGATCGGGTGGATGCGCTGGTGCTGAACGCGGGCATCGTGCACCCGCCGCGGTCACGGCGGACCGACGCGTACGGGAACGAGCTGGTGCTGTCGACGAACGTGCTCGGGCACTTCCGGCTCGTCGCTCGCGCCCTGCCCGCGATCGCGGACGACGGCCGGATCGTGACCCTCGGGTCGCTCGCCAGCCGTCTCGGCCGGCTCCGACTGGAGGACCTGCAGCTGGAGCGCGGGTACACGTCGTGGCGCGCGTACTCCGGGTCGAAGATCGCGGCGCAGGTGTTCGGGTTCGAACTCGACCGGCGGCTTCGCGCGGCAGGCTCGACGGTGGAGTCCATCGTCGTGCAACCGGGCTACTCGACATCGGGGCGCACGCCGGGCATCCGGGGCGTCAACCAGCCGTCGCGGCTGAAGCGCTTCGCCGACAACCTCCAGGCGGCCTGGACGCAGGGCAAGAACGACGGAGCGCACGTCCCGGTGCGCGCCGTGCTCGACCCGTCCGTCTCGGGCGGCGACCACCTCGGTCCGGCGCTCTGGACGAAGGGCGCCCCGGTCCACGCCCCGGCCACGCGCGCCTCCCGCTCCCCACGCCAGGGCGCGCGGCTCTGGCCGCTCCTCGAGGCCGCCTCCGCTCAGCCCTTCCCCCTCCCCTAGCCCGCGAGCACGGGAAAAACGTCGCGATCCGAGCCGGATCGCGACGTTCTCCCTGTGCTCGGCGGCCGGCTAGGCGACCACGATCGAGAGGAGGCGGTGGGCGGCGGGGACCGCGGCGCGCAGGGCGTCGCGCGCGGCGGCGTAGTCGGCGCCCTCCGCCTCGATCTCGGCGACGGCGGTCTCGCGGATGATCGCGGTCGCGATCACCCGGCCGCCGCGCGGCATCGCGTTGTGCACCTGCAGCAGCTCGAATCCCTCCGGCACCTGCTCCTCGATCAGCGCGCGTGCCGACTCGGCGTCGTCCGCCTCCGCCGTCAGCTCCCGCGTCTCGCTGCTCTGGATCAGACCCCGCACCTTCATGTCGTCCACGCTAGCCGACGTCAGGCCTCGACCGGCGCCGCCTCCTCCTCGCGCTCCTCGACGTGCAGCTCCGGGGGCGTGCGGCGGAATCCGCGGGTGAGCACCGCGAGGTACACGACGCCGATGACGAGCCACCCGATCCCGAGCCAGAGTGCGATCGGGCCGAGCTGGGTCAGCAGGTAGAGGTCCACCGCCGCGCCCACGACCGGCAGCACCACGAACTTCGCGACCGAGAGCCGGTCGCCGGTGCGGCGGGTGCGGACGAAGTGCACGATCACGCACACGTTCACCATCGTGAAGGTGAGGAACGCGCCGAAGTTGATGAACGAGGTCGCGGTGTCGAGCGACAGTCCGAGGCCGAACATCGCGACGACGCCGATCAGGATGAGGTTGAGCAGCGGCGTGTTGAACCGCGCGTTCAGGCGTCCGAAGAAGCGTCGGGGGAGCACGCCGTCGCGTCCCATCACGAACATGAGCCGGCTCGTGCTCGCCTGGATCGCCATGGCCGAGGCGAACCCGCCGACGATCACGACCAGGTTCACGATGTTGGCGAACACCGGACCGCCGACGAGCACGGACATGGCGTACGACGCCGTCGAGGAGTCCTTGAACGCCCCGCCCGGGTGCACGAGCTGCATCACGTACGACACCACGACGAAGATCACGCCGCCGATGATGACCGCGAGGAAGATGCCGCGCGGGATGTTCTTCGCCGGGTCGCGGGTCTCCTCGCTCAGCGTGCTGATCGCGTCGAACCCGAGGAACGAGTACGCCGCGATCGCCGCGCCGCCGGAGACGGCCGCGATGGTGGTGGAGTCGTTCCACAGCGGCGCCGCCAGCGAGGCAGGCGGGTTGCCGGCGAGGTGCCCGATGCACAGCACCACGAAGGCGGCGATGCCGAGGCCGGTCAGGGTCATCAGCGTCTTGTTGACGCGGTCGGCGAGGACGATGCCGAGCCCGTTGACGATCGTCGTGACGACGACGTTGATCACCAGCCACACCCATACGGGCACCGCGGGGAACTGCGCGTTGAGGTACACCGACTGGATCAGCCACGCCACCATCGGCAGGAAGAAATAGTCGAGCAGGATCGCCCATCCCACCAGGAAGCCGACGTGCGCGTTGATCGTGCGGCGCGCATAGGTGTAGGCCG
>JAEWJG010000434.1 GCA_023386675.1 Actinomycetes bacterium | reverse complement strand
CGAGGCGCCGCAGCGGCGCGGTGACGTGCGCGTACGGCGCGGCGATCGCCGCCTGCTGCGGATCGGCGGGGACGCTACCGTCCATGACGACGTAGCCCGCACCGCGGAACAGCGCGGTCGCCGCCTGCAGCACGGCGGCGGCTCGCGGGTGCGCGGGGTCGAGCGTCCGCAGGTACTCGCCGTACGGCATCCCCTCCGCCCACGGCAGCCCCAGCGCGACGGTCTGCGCGCGGAAGCTGCGGAACGCCTCCGCGTCCGGGGCAGGCATGGTGCGCAGAATGCCGATGCGCGCGTCGAGCA
Source organism: Actinomycetes bacterium (assembly GCA_023386675.1). Lineage (GTDB taxonomy): Bacteria > Actinomycetota > Actinomycetes > Actinomycetales > Microbacteriaceae > Leifsonia. The sequence goes on along the minus strand of JAEWJG010000434.1, from coordinate 7,988 downwards.
TGAGCCGGGCGGCCGCCATGCCGGTGAGCAGCGAGAGCTGGGCGTTCCAGTCCTCGACGGCCAGGGTGGCGCGGCGCTGCAGCGTGTAGGCGCCGTCGCGGACCACGATCTCCTCGTCTGGCGTGTTCAGGCTCGCGCCGCCGCGCTCGCGCTCGCGGGCGATACGGGCCTCGCCGACCTCGCGGAGGAGCGCCAGCTCGGGTGGTGCCGTGCCATCGTCGAGGGCGGACTGAGCCTCCTCGTAGCTCCACTGGCGGCGGGAGCGGATGCGCGCGCGCGTCACCTGGACCGAAGTCTCGTGACCGGTCGCGTCGAGCGCGATGTCCCAGACGAATGCGCCGCGCACGACGGCCGGCAGCAGCGAGCCCGCATCCTCGCCGATGGCGGCAGGATGCAGCGGGATGCGGCCATCCGGAGCGTAGATGGTCTGCCCGCGTCGCCGCGCCTCCGCATCCACGGCACCGCCCGGCACGACGAGGGCCGGGACGTCGGCGATCGCGTAGCGGATGCGGAAGCCGTCGGGCGTCCGTTCGAGGTGCAGCGCCTGGTCGAGGTCGGTGGACCCAGCCGGGTCGATCGTGAGGAACGGCACGTCGGTGAGGTCGGCCTCCGGGAGCGGATGCGTCTTGGCCATCGTGGCGGCCTCCGTCTGCACCTCGGCCGGGAAGGCGTCGGGCAGCTTCAGTTCGCGGCGGAGTGCCTGCAGCGATGCGGCCAGGGGAGCGGCGGCGGGCGTGGGGGCGACGCGGGTCCGGCGGTCGGGCATGTCGCCACCCTAGCCCCGGGCCCCGTGCCGCTCCCCATAAACTGGGTGGGTGCCTACACGCTTGAGCAACTACTTCCTCCGCACCCTTCGTGAAGACCCGTCCGACGCCGAGGTCACCAGCCACCGGCTGCTGGTCCGCGCCGGCTACATCCGCCGTCAGGCGCCGGGGATCTTCGCGTGGCTGCCGCTGGGGCTGCGCGTGAAGGAGAAGATCGAGCGCATCATCCGCGAGGAGATGTCCGCTGCTGGTGCGCACGAGGTCCACTTCCCGGCGCTGCTGCCGCGCGAGCCCTACGAGGCGACCGGCCGCTGGGAGGAGTACGGCGACGGCATCTTCCGCCTCAAGGACCGCAAGGACGCCGACTACCTGCTCGCGCCGACGCACGAGGAGGTCTTCACCCTGCTGGTGAAGGACCTGTACTCGTCGTACAAGGACCTTCCGCTCACGATCTACCAGATCCAGGACAAGTACCGCGACGAGGCGCGCCCGCGCGCGGGCCTGCTGCGCGGCCGCGAGTTCACGATGAAGGACGCCTACTCCTTCGACGCGACCGACGAGGGCCTCGACGCCAGCTACATGGCGCAGCGCGAGGCGTACGAGCGCATCTTCACGCGGCTCGGATTGTCGTACGTCATCGTGCAGGCCGACGCGGGCGCCATGGGCGGTTCGCGGTCGGAGGAGTTCCTGCACCCGACCGTCGTCGGCGAGGACACCTTCGTCCGGTCGCCGGGAGGCTACGCGGCGAACGTCGAGGCGTTCACCACCCTTGCCCCGCCGACCCGCTCGTACGAGAAGCTCACCCCACCGGAGGTGCTCGACACGCCCGGCACCCCGACCATCCAGACGCTCGTCGATCTCGCCAACGAGAAGCACCCGCGTCCGGACGGCCGCGCGTGGACCGCCGCCGACACGCTGAAGAACGTCGTGCTCGCGCTCACCGAGCTCGACGGCACCCGCGAGCTCGTCGTCGTCGGCCTGCCCGGCGACCGCGAGGTCGACCTCAAGCGCGCAGAGGTCGCGTTCGCGCCCGCCGAGGTGGAGGCCGCGACCGACGACGACTTCCGGGCGCACCCCGGGCTGGTCAAGGGCTACATCGGCCCGTGGTCGCCCGAGGGTCCCGTGCTCGGCGAGGAGTCGGCCACCGGGATCCGCTACGTCGTCGACCCGCGCGTCGTCGACGGCTCGGGCTGGATCACCGGCGCCAACGTCGACGGCAAGCACGTCTTCGGTCTGGTGGCCGGCCGGGACTTCTCGTGGGACGCCGTGGTCGAGATCGCGGAGGTCAAGGCGGGCGACCCCGCGCCCGACGGCTCCGGTCCCGTCGAGCTCGCGCGCGGTATGGAGATCGGCCACGTCTTCCAGCTCGGTCGCAAGTACGCGGAGGCGCTCGGCCTCAAGGTGCTCGACGAGAACGGCAAGCTCGTCACGGTCACCATGGGCTCGTACGGCATCGGCGTCACCCGCATCCTGGCGATCATCGCCGAGGAGAACAACGACGACCGCGGCCTCGTGTGGCCAGAGTCCGTCTCCCCGTTCGACGTGCACGTCGTCGCCGCCGGCAGGGATGAGGCGGCGTACGAGCTGGCAGAGGAGATCATCGCCCAGCTCGAGGACGCCCGCCTCGACGTGCTCTACGACGACCGCCCCAAGGTCTCGCCCGGCGTGAAGTTCGGCGACGCCGAGCTGATCGGCGTCCCGCGGGTGCTGGTCGTCGGCCGTGGCGCCGCCCAGGGCGAGGTCGAGCTGTGGAACCGCCGCACCGGCGACCGCCGCACGCTGCCCGTGGCGGAAGCGGTCGCGGAGTTGACCGCGTAGCTCCCTCCGCGCACGCCGTCGCACCGAATCCCGTCGTCGCGTGCGGCGCCCACGGGCGCCGAACCATGCTGGCGGTGGCTGCGGCAGCTTCCTAGGCTGATCGACATGAGCGAGATGGCAGAGGGGGCCGGAGCGGGCGCGCACCCGGACGAACCGCACCGCGCGGGGCTGGGGCAGCGACTCAACTGGTTGCGAGCGGGCGTGCTCGGCGCGAACGACGGCATCGTGTCCGTCGCGGCCGTCGTCGTCGGTGTGGCGGGAGCGACGTCGTCGGTCCCGGCGATCGTGACGGCGGGTCTCGCAGCCCTGGTCGGCGGCGCGATCTCGATGGCGCTGGGCGAGTACGTGTCGGTGAGCAGTCAACGTGACAGCGAGCGGTCGCTGATCGCGAAGGAGAAGCGCGAACTGGCGGAGATGCCGGAGGAGGAGCTGGAGGAGCTCACCGGCCTGTACGAGGCGAAGGGGCTGTCGCCGGCGACGGCCCGGCAGGTAGCCATCGAGCTCACCGAGCACGACGCCCTCTCCGCCCACCTGTCGGCGGAGCTCGGCATCGACCAGAACGACGTCGTCAGCCCGTGGCACGCGGCCCTGGCGTCCGCGGTCGCGTTCACGTGCGGCGCGATCCTCCCGATGCTCACCATTCTGCTTCCGGAGGCGATGCGCATCCCCGTCACGTTCGTGGCGGTGCTCATCGCGCTCGCCATCACCGGCTACGTGGCGGCGTGGATCGGCGGCAGCTCGCGCGGGCGTGCCATGATCCGAGTGGTGATCGGAGGTGCGCTGGCCCTGGCTGCGACGTTCCTGGTCGGCTCGCTGTTGGGCACCTCCGTCGCCGGATAGCCTACGAACGTCGGCGCGACGACGCCGCAGAGGGGAGCCGCCGCCGTGGTGGATGCCGAGAACACGGTCGACACGACCTCCGCTCCGTCCGAGAACGCGATGCGCGACAAAGCGGGGATCGTCCGCGATTGGCTGCCGCGCTACACCGGGACGCCCGTCGAGGAGTTCGGCGAGTACATCCTGCTGACCAACTTCGCGGACTACGTGCAGCGTTTCGCGGAGTGGTACGAGACCGACGTGCGCGGCCTCGATCGGTCGATGCCCAATGCGACCGCCGACGGGATCACGATGGTCGACTTCGGCATGGGCAGCCCGAATGCGGCGACGGTGATGGATCTGCTGTCGGCGGTCTGCCCCAAGGCGGCGCTGTTCCTGGGCAAGTGCGGCGGGGTCAAGCCGAAGAGCCACGTGGGCGACCTGGTGCTGCCGATCGCGGCGATCCGCGGCGAGGGCACGTCGAACGACTACCTGCCACCGGAGGTGCCGGCGCTTCCGGCGTTCCAGCTGCAGCGCGCCGTGTCGTCGACGATCCGCGACTTCAAGCAGGACTACTGGACCGGCACCGTCTACACGACGAACCGGCGCGTGTGGGAGCACGACGACACGTTCAAGGAGTACCTGCGCCGCACCCGGTGCATGGCGGTCGACATGGAGACGGCGACGGTGTTCGCGGCCGGCTTCGCGAACCGCATCCCGAGCGGAGCGCTGCTGCTGGTGTCGGACCAGCCGATGACGCCGGAGGGCGTGAAGACGACCGAGAGCGACGCCGGGGTCACCCGCGACTACGTCGAGCGGCATATCCGCATCGGCGTGGAGGCGCTGCGGCTGGTGCGCCGCAACGGCCGCAGCGTGCGTCACCTGCGCTTCGACGAGTAGCCGACGAGGGCGGACGGCGCGGTTCACCGGAAGTCCCGGGAGACGGTGCGGATACCGGTGTCGAGCGTTTCGAGCCTGTCGGCGACGATGTTGACGACGCCCTCCTCGCTGCGCTCCAGTATGCCGCGGACGATCATCGCCGGCGCCTGCCGCGCCACCCGGCGGTAGCGGTTCCAGACGCCGACCGGGCAGACGACGTTGACCATCCCGGTCTCGTCCTCGATGTTGAGGAAGGTGACCCCGGCTGCGGTTGCGGGCCGCTGTCGGTGGGTGACCACCCCGCCGACCTCGATGCGGCGGCCGGACTCCCCGTTGATCAGCGTGTCGGCCGGGTGGACGCCACGGGCCGCGAGCGCCGGCCGGAGGAATCGGATGGGATGGTCGTCCGTCGAGATGCCCGTGGACCAGAGGTCGCTGGCCAGCTGTTCGGCGGGGGAGAGCATGGGCAGCAGCGGCGGCTGCACGGTGATCGCGGTGCCTGCCAGGAACTCGGGGCGCTCCTGCGCGGCGTTGCCCGCCTCCCAGATCGCCTGGCGGCGGCTCAGGTCGAAGCCCTCGAACGCGCCGGCCGCGGCGAGCGCTTCGAGCTGGCCGGTGTTGAGCCCGGTGCGCCGGGCGAGGTCGGAGAGGTCGCGGTACGGGCCGTACGCCTCCCGCTCGGCGACGATCCGCTCGGCCACCTTCTCACCGATGGAGGTGACGGCCCCGAGCCCGAGCCGGACGGCGTGGCCGCCGTCGCGACGGTGCGCGGAGAAGTCGAGCGGGACGCGCGGGTCGAAGGCGTCGATCGGCGGCTGCTCGGTGTCGAGGCACGTGTCCGAACCCGTCGGCCCGAGGTGTGCGTCGTCGAGCGGTTCGAGCAGGGGGAAGACGCCCGACCGCTGGATGTCCGGCCGCTCCACCACGACGCCGTGTCGGCGGGCGTCGGCGGTGAGCGTGCGCGGAGAGTAGAAGCCCATCGGCTGGGCCCGCAGCAGACCGGCGAGGAACGCACCGGGGTAATGGAGCTTCATCCACGAGCTGACGTAGACCAGCAGCGCGAAGCTGATCGCGTGGCTCTCGGCGAAGCCGAAGGAGGCGAACGCCTCGATCTTGCCGTAGATGGCGTCGGCGTCGTCTCCGGTGATGCCGTTGTGCGCCATCCCCTCGTACAGCTTGGCCTTGAGGGCGTCGATCTTCTCGACCCCGCGCTTGGAGCCCATCGCGCGGCGCAACTGGTCGGCGTCCTCCGCCGTGCAGTCGCCGACAGCGACGGCCATCTGCATCAGCTGCTCCTGGAACAGCGGAACGCCCATCGTCCGCTCCAGGACCGGCACCAGCGCCGGGTGCAGGTAGGTGACGGGCTCCTTGCCGAGCTTGCGGCGGATGTACGGGTGCACCGCGCCGCCCTGGATGGGGCCCGGGCGGATGAGCGCGATCTCGATCACGAGGTCGTAGAACCGGCGCGGCTGAAGCCGCGGCAGCGTTCCGATCTGGGCGCGGCTCTCGACCTGGAACACGCCGATGGAGTCGGCCCGGCAGAGCATGTCGTACACGCCCGCCTCTTCTTTCGGGATGGTCTCGAGCGTCCATTTCTCGCCGAGCGACGCCTCGATGGTGCGCATGGAGTAGTCGAGCGCCGACAGCATGCCGAGGCCCAGCAGGTCGAACTTGACCAGGCCCATCCAGGCGCAGTCGTCCTTGTCCCACTGCAGCACCGTGCGGCCCTCCATGCGCGCGTGCTCGATCGGGCACACCTCGCCCACGGGCCGGTCGGTCAGCACCATGCCGCCGGAGTGGATGCCGAGGTGCCGCGGGAACTTCAGCACCTGCTGCGCGAGCCCGACCACGTCGCCGGGGATGTCGTGGTCGTCGCTGGTCTGGACGGTGCCCCAGGAGTCGATCTGCTTGCTCCAGGCGTCCTGCTGACCCGTGGAGTAGCCGAGCGCCTTCGCCATGTCGCGCACGGCGTTCTTGGGCCGGTAGGTGATGACGTTGGCGACCTGGGCGGCGTTGTGCCGGCCGTACTTCGCGTAGACGTACTGGATGACCTCCTCGCGCCGGTCGGAGTCGAAGTCCACGTCGATGTCGGGCTCCTCCTCGCGCATGCTGGAGAGGAACCGCTCGAACGGCAGGTCGTACTTGATCGAGTCGACCGCGGTGATGCCGAGCAGGTAGACGACCGCCGAGTTCGCCGCAGAGCCCCGCCCCTGGCAGAGGATGCCGCGGCTGCGGGCGAACCGCACGATGTCGTGGACGATGAGGAAGTAGCCGGGGAAGTCCTTCGCCTCGATCACGTCGAGCTCGCGCTCGATGCGCTCCCGTTTGGCAGGTTCGCGGTCGAGATCGGGGTAGCGCTCGGCGGCGCCGCGCCAGGTGAGCTCCCGCAGCCAGCTCATCGGCGTGTGCCCTTCCGGGACGTCCTGCTTCGGCAGCCGCGGTCGCGCACTGCGCAGCCGGAAAGCCAGGTCGTCGGCGATCTCGGCCGTGCGCTCCACGGCGCCGGGGTAGCGGGCGAAGCGGCGCGCCATCTCTGCGCCGCTCCGCAGGTGGGCGGCGCCCGCCGCGGGCAGCCACCCGTCGAGCTCGTCCAGGCTGCGGCGCGCGCGCACGGCCGAGACCGCGGTCGCCAGCGGGTACTGCTGGGGGCTCGCGTAGTGGACGTTGTTCGTCGCGACCGTCGGCAGGCCGAGGCGCTCGGCGATCCGGCTCAGGATGTCGTTGTCGGTCGAGTCGCGCGGGGCGCCCTGGTCGATCAGCTCGACGAGGACGTTGTCGTGGCCGAACAGCTCTGCCAGCCGGGCGACCTCGCGCTCCGCGGCCCGTTCGCCGTGCTCGGCCAGGGCGAGGCGCACGTCGCCCTTGCGGCAGCCGGTCAGCACCATCCACTCGCCGGCTGCACGCTCGGACAGTTCGTCGAGGCGGTACAGCGGACGGCCCTTCTCGTCTCCGGCGAGCTGCCCGTCGGTGATGGCGGCGGCGAGCCGGTGGTAGCCCTCCTGCTGCCGGGCGAGCACGACGAGGTGGCTGCCCTCCGGGTCGGGCTCGCCGTTCTGCGGCTTGCTGAGCGAGAGGGAGAGTTCGGCGCCGAAGACCGTCTTGACCCGGTCGTAGGCTTCCGCCGCCTCGGCCAGGTGCACGACGCCGTACATACCGTCGTGATCGGTCAGGGCGAGGGCGTGCAGGTTCAGGCGCGTGGCCTCTTCGAGCAGCTCCTCGGGTGAGGAGGCTCCGTCGAGGAAGCTGAAGTTGCTGTGCGCGTGCAGTTCGGCGTACGGAACGGCACCCTCTGCGGGCTCGTCCGGGATGGCCTGCGGGACGTACTTCTGCCGCTTGCGCGACGACGGCCGCTCGTCGGTCTGCTGGCCCGTGCGCCGGCCGGAGAGCCGGCGTTCGAACTCGGCCCACGGGATGGGCGGGTTGTCGAAGCCCATCAGTCGTACCTCGCCTCTGCGAACCAGGCCTCACCGGAGAGGGCGAGCAGCCACGCCGTGCCATCGGCGTCCACCAGCTGGAAGCGGTGCAGCGCGCGGGCGAGGGAGGCGTCCCACCACCGCTCCTTCACCGGCCAGGGACCCGCCCACGAGTCGACCGGCCGTGCGTCCCGCGGCCGGCCGGTGGGGGAGAAGCGTGCGATCGGCGCGGTCACGTCGCCGCGGTCGGTCACCTCGACCGTCTCGCCCTCCTCCGTCAGCACGGCGACGGGACGGG
>JAEWJG010000424.1 GCA_023386675.1 Actinomycetes bacterium | reverse complement strand
GGCCCACACCGTGCGCGCCAGCCAGAACGACTCGGCCGAGTCGGAGGGGTCGGGCAGCTCCTTCGGGATGGCCGACGGGTTGAGCGTCCCGTCGTGCTGCTGCCAGAGGACGACGTTGCCCGCGTTCGGGCCGTCGGCCGTCTGCAGGTAGGTGAGCGAGCGGAGCAGCTCGTAGGCCGACTGCTTGCTGGCCGCGGTGCTGTTCTGCTTCCAGTCCCGGAGGTAAACCACCGCGGCCCGCGAGATGTCGTCGGCGTCGTAGGCGCCCTGCGCGTACCAGCCGCGGGCGGCGTCGGTGATCGGGCCGCCCCCGACACGGTGGAAGCTGCCGTCGGCCTGGCGGTCGGCGTACACCCACGGCGCGCGGGCGGTCGGCTCCTCGGACGCGCGGTAGGTCGTGTGGCCGGCGACGCCGGGAAGGAGCGGCACGTCATCGAGCAGGAAGTCGAGATGCGAGAGGTTGGTGAGCTTCGCCGGGGATGCCGCCTCGGCCGGCACCGCGACACCGGTGACGGCGAGCGCGGCGCCGAGGGTGAGAGCGAGCGCCGCCCGCGGCATGGTCAGTGTTCGGTTGCGCATCGTTGCGTCCCCTTGTGGTCGTTCCCCCGAATGAGGGTGATCTAAACCGGTTTAAAAGACCGTAGCCGCCGCCGGCGAGAAAGTCAACGTGCGGTCTTGTGGAGCCGCCCACGGCACGACGAGACTGGCCGCACCGCGATCGACCACGCCGCACCGACGGGGCAGGAGGACCACCCGTGGAGTACAAGGACATTCCCACCAAGGCGGACGTCGAACGGATCGCCGCCTTCCGCCAGGCCGGCTGCGTCAGCATCTACCTGCCGACCGGGACGACACCCGCGGAGGCCGATCGCGCGCGTATCGAGCTCAAGAACCACCTCGCGAGCGCGGTCCGGGCGCTCGAGAGGCTGGGGGTGGGCCGGGCGCGCATCCAGGCCATCCAGGCGGAGGGCCAGCGCATCCTCGACGATCGCGACTTCTGGCGCTACCAGTCGCGGTCGCTCGCGGTGTTCCTCGACGGCGAGCTGGCCGAGACCTTCCGGCTGCCGAACCGGCTCGGCACGGCGTGCGAGATCGCCGACCGGTTCTACGTCAAGCCGCTGCTCCGGGCGCTGACCTTCCCGCAGTCGGCGCTCATCCTCGCCCTGGCGGGCAACTCGGTGCGGCTGCTGCACATCACACCCGACCGGCCGCCGGAGCGGGTCGACGTGCCCGGGATGCCGCGCGACGTCGCCTCGGCGGTCGGGCTCACCTCGGTCAGCGGGCGGTCGCCGGATGGCCGCATCCAGGGCTCCGAGGGGCAGAAGGTGCGGATGCTGGAGTACGTGCAGGCGATCGAGCGGGCCCTGCATCCGCTGCTGGCCAACTCCACCGAGCCGCTCATCCTCGCGGCGGCCGAACCGCTGGCGGGCATCTTCCGCGGTGCCGGGGAGCACCCGCGGCTCGTCGCGGAGACCATCGGCGGCAACCCGGAGGAGAAGACCGACGAGGAGATCGCCACGGCCGCCCGCGGCGTGCTCGACCGGCTGTACGCGAGCAAGGTCGCCGCCCTCCGCGACACCTACGAGACCCGGATCGCGGCGGGCACGGCGCTCGTCGACCTCAGCGACATCGCGCGTGCCGCGACCTTCGGCGCCGTCGAGTCCCTGGTGATCGACATCGACCGCCGGGTGCCCGGATCGGTGGACGAGGACACGGGCGCGATCACGCTGGCGCCCGAGGACGAGCCAGGGGAGTACGGCGTGGTGGACGAGGTGCTTCGGCGGGCCCTGGCGTCCAAGGCGAAGGTCTACGCCCTGCGCGCGGAGGACGTGCCGGGCGGCGGGGCGGCCGCTGCGGCGGTGCGGTACCCCGTCTGACCCGTGCTCAGCGGCGGGGCCGCACGGTCATGACGAGCAGCTCCTGCACGCCGGCGAGCCAGTCGTACACCGCGCGCTGCAGCGCCGAGTCCTCGTCGTGGATGTCGCCCTCGTCGCCGTCCTCATGGATGCCGAGCCGCGCGGCGAGCACCAGGCGGATGTCCGTGATCGTCCTAAGCCACGCCGTCACCTGGGCAGCGTCGAGTACCGCATGCGCCATGCCGTCCTCGCGCCGGGACAGGGACTCCACCATGGTGCGGGCGCTGGCCTCCTTGCGCTCGGCGAGCCCGGCCGCCGTGAACCGGCGGAACTCGGCCGACGCCTGCGGGTCGTCGGGGTAGGCGTCCGGCAGCAGCCGGCCCAGCGCCGGGTCGAAGCCGTCCGCGTCCGGATCGGCCGCCGCGTGCGCCAGCTCGATCGACTGTTCGGCCAAGGAGGTCAGCAGCTCCGCCTCGTCGGCGGGGAAGCGCGCCGACACCGTCCCGTCACGGTGCCTCCGGAACGGCGTCATGCGTCCGCCTTGGTCAGCGTCGCCCACAGGCCGTAGTCGTGCATGGCCTCCACGTGCCGCTCCATCTCCTCGCGGGTGCCGGTGGCGACCACCGCGCGCCCCTCCGTGTGCACCAGCATCATCAGCCGCTCCGCCTCCCGGCGCGGAAAGCCGAAGTAGGTCTGGAACACGTACGTGACGTAGCTCATCAGGTTGACCGGGTCGTTCCAGACGATGGTGACCCAGGGGGAGCCGAGCTCGAGCAGCTCGTCCGTCCGGGTCTCCTCGAGGGTGTCGGCACCGGTCGCCGGGGTGAGGCTCACAGCGGGACGCCGCCGATCGCGTCCGCCGCGCGGACCAGCGTCAGGTGGGTCAGCGCCTGCGGGGTGTTGCCCGCGTGCGAGCGGCCCTCGACGTCGTATTCCTCGGAGAGCATGCCCACGTCGTTCGCCAGGCCGAGCAACCGGTCCATCATCGCGATGGCGTCGTCGCGCCGGCCGGAGAGCGCGTACTGCTCGACCAGCCAGAACGAGCAGGCGAGGAACGGATGCTCGCCAGGCGGAAGCCCGTCGACCCCCGACTCGGTGCGGTACCGGAGCAGCAGGCCGTCCCGCAGCAGGTCCTCCTCGATCGCCTTCACGGTGCCGAGCATGCGCGGATCGTCGTAGTCGACATAGCCGACCTGCGCGAGCTGGAGGAGGGACGCATCCACTTCGGTCGTGCCGTAGTGCTGCACGTAGGTGCCGCGGTGCGCGTCCCAGCCATTCGCCTCGATGTCGGCCCGGATGGCGTCGCGCTCGCGCTTCCAGCGCTCGGCGGGCCCCTCCAGTCCGAAGTCCTCGACGGCGCGGATCGCGCAGTCGAACGCGGCCCAGACCAGGGCGCGCGAGTGGACGAACGCCTGCGGTTTGTCGCGGATCTCCCAGATCCCGTGGTCCGGCTCGCGCCAGTGCTGCTCCAGGTAGCCCATCAGCGCGCGCTGCAGCGCCCACGAGAACCGTGTCTCGGTGTTGCCGTCTTTACGCCCACGGTCGAGCGCGAGCATGACCTCGCCGATCACATCCGCCTGGAACTGGTTGGAGGCGTCGTTGCCGATGCGCACGGGATGCGCGCCCTGGTATCCGGGCAGGCTGTCGATGATGCGCTCGTCGAGGTCGCGCTCGCCCGCCAGGCCGTACATGATCTGCACGTCGCCCGGGTCGCCGGCGATCGCGCGCAGCAGCCAGTCGCGCCAGTGGTCGACGTAGTCGTTGTAGCCGTGGGCGAGCAGCACGCCGATGGTGAGGGACGCATCCCGCAACCAGACGTAGCGGTAGTCCCAGTTTCGCTCGCCCCCGTACGCCTCGGGCAGCGAGGTTGTCGCGGCGGCGACGATGCCGCCGGTCTCGAGGTGCGAGAGGGCCCGAAGAAGGACCAGCGACCGGACGACCTCGTCGCGATACGGCCCCTGGTGCTCGCAGCGGATGGCCCACGAGGTCCACCACTCGCGGCTGTGCTGGATGGACTGGTCGACGTCGAGGGCCGGGGGAGCCTCCCGGTGCGACGGGAACCAGGTCAGCGTGAGATCGACCGTCTGGCCGGCCTCGACGGTGAACTCTCCCGCGTGCGCGTGGTTCGTCGGGTGCAGCTCCGCGCCGCGCAGGACGATCGCGTCCGGTCCGGCCACCGCGATGAGCGCGTGCGGCTTCTCGGACTTGTCCTGCCGGACCCACGGGATCGCGGTGGCGTAGCCGAAGCGGATGCGCAGGTCCTGCCGCATCCGCACGGTGCCGCTCACGCCGCGCACGCGCCGGATGATGTCGGCGCGGTGGTCGTCCATCGGCATGAGGTCGGTGACCTCGACCTCGCCTTCGTCGGTCACCCAGCGGGTGACCAGGATCATCGTGTCCTTCTCGTAGCGGCGCGTGCTGCTCGCCGACGCTCCGGCCGGGGCGAGCAGCCAGCGGCCGTGGTCCTCTGTCCCGAGCAGGGCGCCGAACATGGAGCGCGAGTCGTAGCGCGGGAGGCACAGCCAGTCGATGCTTCCGTCCTTCCCGACGAGGGCCCCGGTGAAGCAGTCACTGATCAGGGCGTAATCCTCGATGGGGAGCGACATATTCCCAGTATGGCCGTACTGTGATGGGCATGACGCAGGCTGTGGACACTCTTGTGATTCTCGGAGCATCCGGCGACCTCACGTCGAGGCTGCTCCTCCCAGCCATCGGGCAGCTGCTCACCGATCAGCCCCAGCGCTCCGTCTCCCTCGTCGGCTCGGCCAGCGACGATCTCGACGACGACGGGTGGCGCGCGATCGTGAAGAAGGCGTTCGCGACGGTCGACGCGAAGGGGGAGGCGGTCGACCGGCTGCTGTCGGAGACGCGCTACGTGAAGTCCGACGCCACGAGCGCGGACGACCTCAAGAGCCTGCTCGGGAGCGTGAAGGGTGTCGCAGCCCTGTACTTCGCGCTGCCGCCCGCGATCACGGCGAAGGCCTGCCAGGCGCTCGGCACCTTCGACCTTCCGAAGGGCCTGACGCTCGCGCTCGAGAAGCCGTTCGGCACCGACCGGCAGAGCGCGATCGCGCTCAACGCGCAGCTCGCGACGCTCGTGCCGGAGGACCAGATCCACCGGGTGGACCACTTCCTCGGCCGGTCGAGCGTGTTCAACATCCTGGGGGTCCGCTTCGCGAACAGCATCATGGAGCCGCTCTGGGACTCCCTCCACATCGAACGCGTCGACGTCATCTACGACGAGACGCTCGCCCTGGAGGGACGCGCGCGCTACTACGACGGCGCCGGCGCCCTGATGGACATGATCCAGAGCCACCTGCTGCAGGTGATGGCGGTGCTCGCGATGGAGCCGCCGTCGACGCTCGGCGCGCCCGACCTGCGGGATGCGAAGCAGCTGGTGCTGCGTGCGACCAAGGTCTGGGGCGACGACCCGGCCGCCTCCAGCCGCCGCGCGCGTTACGCGGCGGGCGAGATCGACGGTAAGAAGCTGCCCGCCTACAAGGACGAGGCCGGCGTCGACCCGTCCCGCGAGACCGAGACGCTCGCCGAGGTGACGCTGGAGGTCGACACGTGGCGATGGAAGGGTGTGCCGTTCACCCTCCGCTCGGGCAAGGCGCTCGGCAGCCGGCGACGGGAGATGGTGGTCACCTTCACCCCGGCGGCGCACATCCCGACAGGGCTGAAGGGATCGACGGAGCCCGCCAAGCTGCGGCTGCTGTTCGCGCCGGACTCGATGTCGATCGAGATCAACATCAACGGGACGGGCGACCCGTACGAACTGGAGCGGACGACGCTCACCGCCGACTTCGGGCCGGGCGAGCTCCTGGCCTACGGCGAAGTGCTGGAGGGCATCCTCGACGGCGACCCGTCGCTCTCGGTGCGCGCCGACACGGCGGTGGAGTGCTGGCGGATCGTCGAGCCGGTGCTCGCGGCGTGGCGGAAGGGAACGGTGCCGCTGGAGGAGTATCCGGCGGGGTCGGAGGGTCCGGAGGGGTGGCGCGAGCTGGGCTGACGCTGGGGGACTCCGACCTGCGGTCGGAGTCCGGTCAGGCCGCTGTGCGGTGCGAGACCAGCGGGAACTCGCCGGTCACCGGCTTGCGGAGGTCCGTCCACTGGGTGATCGGGGCCGGCTCCCAGCCGAAGGCGGCGGGCTCGGCCTCGGCGGGCTCGGCGGCGGGGCCCTCCACCTCGGCGGCGGGGACCTCGACGACGGGTGCGGGCTCAGCGACGGGCGCGACCTCGGGCTCGGCCTCAGCCGCGACGGGCGCGTCGGCGACCGACGGCGCCAGGTGCTGCGGCGCGGTCAGCGTCTCACCGGCCTCGAGGCGGCGGCGCGCGTCGGCGATCGCTGCGGCGATACCGACCGAGACCGACTGGGCGAGGATCGAGTGGAAGATGGTGTCGGTGTCGTCCTGGGCGCGGCGGACGACCGTCCACTCGCCGTCCTCTCCGATGAGCGCGGACACCTTGACGTGCACGAGCTCGAGAATCTGGGCATCCGTCAGCTGAGGAGCCGGAGCCGCCGGCACTGCCGCGGCATGCCGCCTACGACCAAACATCGCGCAACCCCTTCCAGGTTCACCAGTAATACAAGTGTCCTGGAGGATCGCGCAGGAATCCCGCGCAACACGCCGGGAGATCCGCGGGAATCGGCGGGTCAGCGGCCCTTTCGTCCGCCGACCGGCTTGGATTCGCGCTCCGACGCCTCCCGGGTCTCCTGCAGCACGGCCCCGACGGCGAGTGCGAGCGAGATGCCCGCGTTGATCCACATGAGCGGGACGCGCCAGTCGCGCGGGCCGTTCTTGGAGGACTGGATGGTGGTCCAGAGCCCGATCGCCGCACTGATGACGGCGCCGTTGAAGAGGTACTTGCGCATCCGATTCCTTTCGGGGTCGTCCCGTAGCGTACGCTTCGATGGTCAGGGCCGGGAGGAGGGCGATGCGCACCGCGATCGTGGGCGCCGTGCTCCTCGTACTCGGCGGCATCGCCGTGGCAACGGGACTGCTGCCGGTAACTGAGGCCGTCGAGCTGTGGGACCGCGTGTGGCCCATCCTGCTCTTCGTCGTCGCCATCACCGTGGTGACCGAGCTCGCCGCCGAAGCGGGCGTCTTCACCGTGCTCGCGCAGCAGACCGCGCGCTGGGGGCGGGGGCGCGCCTGGGTGCTGTGGCTGCTCGTCGTGGTCGTCGCGGCCCTGAGCACGATCTTCCTGTCGCTCGACACCACCGCCGTGCTGCTCACGCCGGTCGTGATCGTGATGGCCCGGCACGCCGGGCTGAACCCGCTGCCGTTCGCCCTCACCACGGTGTGGATGGCGAACGCCGGCACGCTGCTGCTGCCCGTGTCCAACCTCACCAACCTGCTGGCGCAGCACGCGATGGGCGACCCGTCGCCTGCGGCCTTCGCCGCGCTGATGTGGGCCCCGGCGCTCGTGGCGATGGTCGTGCCGATGATCGTCGTCTTCGTCATCGCCCGGCGCTCGCTCCTCGTCCGCTACGAGACGGGCGAGGAGGACGGCATCGAGGACCGGGTGCTGTTCTGGGTGTCGGGCGCGGTCGTCGTGGCGCTCGTCCCGCTGCTGGTATCGGGGCTGCCGGTGTGGTTGCCGACGACGATCGCGGCCCTGGTGCTGGTGGTCCTGTTCCTGGTGCGCCGCCGCGGAGTGGTGCGCTTCGGGCTGCTGCCGTGGCAGCTGGTGCTGCTCGCCTCCGGGCTGTTCCTATTCATCGAGGCGCTGCACGCCGCCGGGCTCGGGATGCTGATGGCGACCGTCTCCGGGACCGGCGAGTCACCGCTGGCCCTGCTGCGCCTGTCTCTCACCGGTCTGGTCGGCGCGAACGCGATCGACAACCTCCCGGCCTACCTCGCGCTGGAGCCGGTCGCTCAGAGCCCTGCACGGCTGGCGGCGCTCCTCATCGGCGTGAACGCCGGGCCGCTGATCACGCCGTGGGCGAGCCTCGCGACCCTTCTCTGGCACCAGCGCCTGACCTCGTTCGACGTCGAGATCCGCTGGAGCCGCTACATGCTCCTCGGCCTCCTCGTCGCCCCCGTCACCGTCGTCCTCGCGACCGTCGCCCTCTCCCTCACCCTCGCCCACTGACCCCACCGTCGAGTACACAAAAGGTGCACGCGACACGCCGCGGGGGCGTGCACTCTTCGCGTACTCGACGGCGGGAGGCGGGGGCTATTCGGCGGGGAGGAGCTGGGCGGCGGCGATGACGCGGCGGCGGGCGACGGCGATCAGCGCCAGGGCGAAGCCGACGGCCGCCCAGATGATCAGGCCGCCGAGGCCGCGCCAGGCGTCCGCCGAGCCGTCGATCGCTCCCTGCATGGCGGTGATCGCCGGGTCGGTCGGCAGCCAGGGGAGCGCCGCGTCGAAGAAGTCGGGCGCGGTCGAGACGATGCCCGAGGCGAGCGTGACCACGACGACGAGCATCGACAGGAACCGCCCGATCCCGCCCAGCAGCGCGACCAGCCCGTGGTTGACGGCGGCGAAGGCGATGCCGGCCGCAGCCGCGAGCCCGGCGAAGCCGAACCAGTGCCCGACGTCGAGCCCGAGGGCTGGGGCCATGACCGCGGAGACGAGCACGCCCTGCAGCACGCCGAGGGCGGCTGCGGGGAGGAATCCGTCGAGCGCGATCAGACTCGCCGCGCGCGAGGTGAGCAGCGCACGGCGCGACAGCGCCTGCAGGACCAGGAAGGTCGCCAGCGCGCCCAGCCACAGCGCGACCGACGCGAAGAGCGGGATGCTGGAGCTGCCGAACGCCGTGGTGCCTGAGGTCTTCTGCGTGACAGGCTCGGCCGCGACCTTGGCAAGGCTGGTCCGCTCGCCCGTGTCGTATGACGGCAGCTGCTTCACCGCGGTGTGCAGGCCGGTCGCCAGCGAGGACGCCCCGGACGCGGACTGGTCGGCGCCGGACGCGAGCGCCGGAACGCCGTCGCTCAGCTGCTGGACGCCGGTCGCGAACTGCTGCGCGCCGTCCGCGGACTGGGAGGCGCCGGAGGCGAGCTGCTGCGCGCCGGACGCCGACTGGCTCACCCCGCCGGTGTACTGGCCGAGCTTGGACGCGAACGTCTGCGCACCGGAGGACAACCCGCCGGCGTAGGCCTTCGCCGTGTTCAGCGGGGTCAGCTGCGCCCCAAGCGTCTGACACAGCGCACCGAGCTTGGGGTCGAGGATGGGTGGCGCACAGTTCGTCTGGGTGGCGGCGGTGACCGCGTCGACCGACGGGCTGAGCGTGTTCGAGGTGGTGGCCGCCGTGTCGGCGAGCTGCTGCGCGCCCTGCTGGACCGCGGCTCCGCTGTCGGAGAGCGTCTGGAGGGCGCCCGCCAGCTTCGCTGTCCCGTCCGACAGCTGCGAGATCCCGCCGGCAAGCGACGATGCGCCCGTGGACAGCTGCGCTGCGCCGTCGGCCAGCTGGTGCGTCCCGCTCGCGAGCTGAGTGAGGCCACCAGCGAGCTGGTCGGCGCCGGTGGCCGCCTTGCCGAGCTGCTCGCCGAGCGTGTTGAAGCCGACGTACACGTTCTGGATGTAGGTCGAGGTCAGCTGCTTGTTGAGCACCGAGGTGGCGGTGGTCGTCACGGCCTGGCTGATCGCCGGATCCACGAGCTTCGAATCCTTGCTGGTGCGCACGTCGATGGTGGCCTGGGTCGCCTTGGACGCGTCGCCCGCTGTCGACGTCGCCGCCTTCGAGAAGTTCTCCGGGATGGTCACGACCGTGACGTACTCGCCGCTCGCGATCCCCTTGTCGGCGTCCTTCTTGTCCGTCAGCACCCACGAGAAGTTGTCGTTCTTCGTGTCGAGCAGCCCGGCCGCCATCTGGCGCCCGAGCGGGACGGTCTGGCCGTTCAGCTTCACCGGCTGGTCGAGGTTGACCACGGCGGCCTTGACGTCGTGGAGGCGCTCGGTCGGGTTCCAGAGCGCCCAGACGAGCAGGCCGCCGATGACGAGCGGCACGAGCAGGATGCCGGCGATGGTGAGCCAGGTGACGCGCTTGTCGGAGCGCATCCGCTCCAGCGAGAACAGCGACCCGGGGCGGCGCAGGGGAGTGGTGGGGGTGGTCATCAGGCGTTGGTCTTCTCGAGGTGGGCGCCGTGCTCGGCGCGGTCGGTGTCGGTGAGGTCGGTGACATCCGGTGCGCTGCGCGGCGCGTCGGACAGATCGACGGCGGTCGGCTCGGCGGTGTCGGGCAGCAGGTCGTCGAGGCCGGACGCGTCGACGCAGCTGACGACCAGGGCGAACGGCCGTTCCTCGACGCGCGCCCGGCTGAGCGCCGCGGTCAGCTCGGCGCGGAGGCGGCGGCGCTCCGCAGGGTCGGTGACGGTGTCGGCGGCATCCAGGGCCAGCAGCTTCGGCCGGCTGGCCAGCGCGCG
>JAEWJG010000342.1 GCA_023386675.1 Actinomycetes bacterium | reverse complement strand
CGTCGGCTCCCGCCGCGTCGCCGGACTCCAGTGCCGCCGTCGCGCGCACGAGCGCCTGCCGGGCCCGGCCGAGGTCGGTCTGCTCCGGCGGCACCGCGAGCGCGTATCCGCTCGGCGTCGACTCCAGCAGGCCGTCGGCGCTCGTCGTCCGCACGCGTGACACGAGCGTCTGCAGGGCCGCGCGCTCCTGCCGCGGCGGGGCGTCGTCCCAGAGGTCCTCGATGAGGGAGGGGACGCTCGCGGCGCCGCGCGCCAGCACCAGTGCGACGATCAGGCTCTTGCCCAGCGCGCCGGCGGGCTCCGTCAGGGCGCCCGTCCGGTCCTCCACGAGCACCGGGCCGAGCACGGCGACACGGGGAGGCGGAGGCGCGGTCTGCACCCGCCCGATCTTAGCCAGTGCGACCATCCGGAGCGTGTGTAGGCTCTGCGCCATGGCGTTCGACTGGTCGCAGTTCTACGAGGAGCAGGGCGGACGCGGCGTGCGGCCCACGTTCCAGAGCGCGCTCGCCGCGTGGGACGGAGAGCCGGGCGATGCGATCGACCTCGGCTGCGGCGACGGGGTCGAGACCCGCCATCTGGCCGAGCGCGGCTGGCGCGTGCTGGCCGTCGACTCCGACCCGGGCGTCGAGGAGCGGGTGCGGGCCGGGATGTCGCCCGAGGCGTCCGCGCGTGTCACCGTGCGCCGGGCCCCGTTCGAGCAGCTCGGCGAGCTGCCGCCGGCGGACCTCGTCTACGCGGGGTTCGCCCTGCCGTTCTGCGAAGAGAGCCACTTCCCCTACCTGTGGGCCGACCTGCGCGAGGCGCTCCGGCCGGGAGCCGTCTTCGCGGGCGAGCTTTTCGGTCCGAAGGACGAGTGGGCGGGACGCGCGCACATGAGCTTCCACGAGCGCGCCCAGGTCGAGGGCATGCTCGCCGGGATGGACGTGCTCCAGCTCGTCGAAGACGACCGTCGCGGCATGTCGTTCGAGGGGCCGAAGCACTGGCACGTCTTCCACATCGTGGCGCGCGCCTGACCGGCTCCTAGCGGATGGTCTTCCGCGCCGTGATCTGCCCGGTGTCGAAGCCGAGCAGGTGCAGGCCGCCGTGGAACCGCGCGTGCTCGATCTTGATGCAGCGGTCCATGACGACCGTCAGGCCCTTCGACTCGCCGTACTCGGCGGCCTCCTGGTTCCAGATCCCGAGCTGCACCCACACGGTCGGCGCACCCACCGCGACGACCTCCTCGATCACCGCCGGGATGTCGCTCGCCTTTCGGAACACGTCCACGATGTCCGGCACCTCGGGCAGCGACGCGAGGTCGCGGTAGACCGGCTGGCCCAGGATCGTGTCGGCATTCGGGTTGACGAAGTACACGCGGTAGTCGGTCGACTGCTGCAGGTAGGTGCCGACGAAGTACGACGACCGCGCCGGATTCGGCGAGGCGCCGACGATCGCGACGGACTTCGCGCCGCGCAGCAGACGCAGCCGCTCCTTCGCGTCCGGCCCGACCCAGGTGCGCTCGGCCGTGTTGGTCATGCTGCCTCCTCGACGGCGATGGTGAGCGCCTGGTCGAGATCGTAGATGATGTCGTCCACATCCTCGATGCCGACGCTGATCCGCACTCCGCCCGGCAGCACACCCGCGTCGATCAGCTGCTGCTCGGTCAGCTGGGCGTGCGTCGTGGATGCGGGATGGATCACCAGCGTCTTGGCGTCGCCGATGTTCGCGAGGTGGCTCGCCAGATTCAGAGACTCGATCAGCCGCTGCCCGACGGCGCGGCCGCCCTTCACCTCGAAGGTGAACACACTGCCCGGCCCCAGTGGCAGGTACTTCTGTGCGCGCTCGTGGTGCGGATGCCCGGGCAGGCCGGCCCAGGAGACCTTCTCGATGCGCGGGTCGGCATCCAGCCACTCCGCCACGGCTCGCGCGTTGTCGACGTGCGCCTGGATGCGGTACGGCAGCGTCTCCACGCCCTGAGCAAGCAGGAACGCGGAGTGCGGGGCCAGCGTCGGCCCGATGTCGCGCAGCTGCTCGGCCCGGAGCCGGGTCAGGAACGCGTACTCGCCGAAGTTGCCCGACCACTGCAGGCCCCCGTACGACGGCACCGGCTGCCCGAACAGCGGGAATTTCTCCGAATGCCAGTCGAACCGCCCGCTCTCGACCACCACCCCGCCCAGTGTGGTGCCGTGGCCGCCGAGGAACTTCGTCGCCGAGTGGATGACGATGTCTGCGCCCCACTCGATGGGACGGTTCAGATACGGGGTCGCGATGGTGGAGTCGATCGCCAGCGGGATGCCGGCCGCGTGCGCGACCTCAGCCAGCCCCGAGATGTCGGCGATCTCGCCTGAAGGGTTCGCGACGGTCTCGGCGAACAGGATCTTGGTGCGGTCGGTGATCGCGGCGGCGTAGTCGGCGGGGTCGGAGCTCTGCACGAAGGTCGTCTCGACGCCGAACCGCCGGAGGGTCACATCCAGCTGGGTGATCGACCCGCCGTAGAGGTTGGCCGAGGCGACGATGTGGTCGCCGGCGCCGGCCAGCGACGCGAAGGTGATGTACTGCGCGGACAAGCCGGAGGCGGTCGCCACCGCGCCGAGGCCGCCCTCGAGGCTCGCGATGCGCTCCTCGAACGACGCGACGGTCGGATTGGCGAGCCGTGAGTAGATGTTGCCGTACTTCTGCAGGGCGAACCGCGCGGCCGCATCCGCGGTGTCGTCGAACACGAACGCGCTGGTCTGGTAGATCGGGAGCGCGCGGGCGCCGGTCACCGGGTCGGGGATGTTGCCCGCGTGGATAGCCCGCGTGCGGAAGCCGTATTCGCGATCAGCCATGCGGCAACGCTACCCGAGGCCCCCGACGTCGCCGCGGGTGTGCGTAACACTGCGGCGGACAACGTCACACCGCGTTGTTGCGGGGTGAGTAGGCGACCTCGACACTCGTCCGCGTGCCCCAGCTCCCGGACCTCAGCGTGAACAGCGAATAGGCGCGCAGCCACGTGAGCAGCAGAATGTGGATCACTCCGTAGAGCGGGGAGAGGGCGAACCCGATGAGCCTGTCGCGCCGTGTCTGTCGCACCCCGGTGAGATCCAGGTAGCGCACCGATCGGGCATAGGCCAGGAGGACGGTGTACACGAGGTACGGCCCGAGGAGGACCACCCCGGTCGTCAACGGGGCGAGCACGATCGCCCACACCGCCGCGACGCTGAACACGACCCAGGTCACCAGTTCCATCAACGTGAGCCAGAAGCCCCACCCGCTCAGCGGCAGGTTGCCGAGCGCCCAGAGCGACTCGCGGAAGAACGACTTGTTCCACCGCACCTGCTGACGGAGATAGTGGCCCCAGCGTTCGGGCACCGCCGTGTAGGCGACCGCGGTCTGCTGGAACAGCACGCGTCCCTCGAGCAGCCCGTAGTTGGTGAGCCGCCGGTCGTCTCCGAAGACCGCCGGGGCGCCGAGGAACGTCTGGGTCAGGAAGTCGTGCTCGTACTTCCGCATCAGCGAGGTTCGGTAGACCGCGAGCGAGCCGCAGGCGCACAGCACCGATCCGAGGGCGGAGTACGCCGCCCGCTCGAAGAGGAAGGCGTTCGCGTACCGCATGTCGATCAACCGCGTCAGGACGTTCGTGCGGTGGTTGAGAGCGAGCACCAGGCCGGTCACGACGGTCACGCGCTCGTCGTGGAGCGGGATCAGCGCCTGCTCCAGTGCCCGCGCATCGAGCACGGTGTCCGAGTCGACGCAGAGCATCACGTCCGCCTCGGGTTGGGCCCGGAGGCACGCGATCAGGCCCTCCCGCTTGCCGCGATTGGACTCGAACCGGATCACGGTGAGCGGGATCCCCTTCCCTGCGAAGCGGGGGATCCAGCTCTCGGCCTCGGCGATCGCCCGGGCATCGCCCGAGCAGTCGTCGACGACGACGACCGACTGGGGCGGACGCGTCTGACCCAGGAGCGAGCGGAGTGACGCGGCGACGATGTCCGGGTCCTCGTTGTACATCGGGATGGCCACTCCGACGACGAGCGCGTCCACCCGTGCGGCCTCGGCGGCCGTCCGGGTAGACGACGCCGGCGATCGCCACGAGAGCACGAGCTTGATCGAGAGCAGGCTCATCACGGCCACCCCGTACCAGCTCGGGCCCCCGCGCAGCGACCACACGACTGCGAACGTGGTCGCGATGACGGCGAAGACGACGAACCCGAACGCCTTCACTGAGCCCGGCGACGCGCGCGGAGACGCAGCGTCAGCACCCCGGCGGCGATCAGACCGCCGGCCGCGGCGCCGATCCACCAGTGGTCGAGCTGCACCGCGCCGATCGCAATCGCACCGGCGCCCGTCAGAGCGAGCATTTCGTCGTACATGGGTGTCTCTCATCTCCGCGACCCGTCGAGATGGGCCGCCCACTGATGGAGACGGTGGTCCGGGCAGAATCTGACGCCGATCGGGTAAAATCGTGCCCAGGCCCGTTTTCCGGGCCCCGGACGACGGATCAGTACCCGGTGAGCGACAAGACTGGCCAAGGAGCCGGATCATGTCCTGGATCGTCCTCGTCCTCTCGGGTGTCCTCGAAGCCGTCTGGGCTACCGCCCTCGGCAAGTCGGAGGGCCTCACCCGCCTGTGGCCGACCGTCGTCTTCGCGGGCGCGCTCGTGGCGTCCATGGGCGGACTCGCCTTCGCCATGCGCGAGATCTCGACGGGCACGGCCTACGCGGTGTGGGTCGGGATCGGCGCGGCGCTCACGGTGCTCTACGCCATGCTGTTCGGCGGGGACGGCTTCTCGCTCGTGAAGGCGCTGCTGATCGTCGGTCTCGTCGGCTGCGTGATCGGGCTGAAGCTGGTCGAGTAGCTCAGCGCGCGGTCAGCCAGACCGCGCCGAGCGCGAGCGCCGCGATCAGCGCCCAGGAGGCGAGGCCCGTCACCAGGGCGCGCCAGCCCGTGCCGATCAACGACCGGAGGCGCACCGCGGTCCCGAGCCCGAACAGCGCCATCGCGAGCAGCACGGTCTGCACCGTGTCGGCGCCGTCGGTCACCGCGGCGGGCAGCGGCAGGAACGTCCGGATCAGCACCGCGAGCAGGAAGCCGGCGACGAAGAGCGGCACGATCGGCGGACGCTTCGCCGCCGGGTCGCCCTCGACGTGACGCCGGCGCTCCACCACGGAGGCGATCGCGACCATCGGCGCCAGCATGAGCACCCGCGTGAGCTTGACCACGACGGCCACCGACAGCGCCGCCGCCCCGGCGAGTTGTGCAGTCGCGACCACCTGGCCGACGTCGTGGACCCCGGCGCCGACCCAGTGCCCGAACTGCACGGCATCCAGGCCCAGTGGATGCCACAGCAGCGGCAGCACGAAGATCGCCAGCGTCCCGCACAGGGTCACGAGCGCGACCGGGGTGGCCGCCTCCTCGTCTTTCGGCTTCACCACGCCGCTCATCGCGCCGATGGCCGAGGCGCCGCAGATCGAGAAGCCGGTGGCGATCAGCAGCGGCTGGTGCCCGGGCAGCCGCAGCAGCCTCCCGATCGCGAACGTGCCCGCGAAGCTGATCAGCACCACGGCGACGGTGGACAGGATGGCCGCCCAGCCCAGACCGGCGATGTCGGCGAGGCTCAGCTTGAGCCCGAGCAGCACCACGCCGATCCGCATCAGGCGCTTCGCACTGAGGGACAGCCCCGGCGCCAGCGCACCGGTCACCGCCGGGCGAGCGACCGGCAGCTGCCCGACGAGGATGCCCAGCACGACGGCTGCGGTCAGGAGCGGCACCGCGGGCGCGAGCCAGTGCACTGCCCATGCCGCGGCGGCCGCGAGCGCGCACACCAGCAGGCCGGGGAGCCAGGGGAGGGGACGGCGGACGGGCGCCTGCGGGGTGCTCACTCCTCCCATTCTGGCGGGACCGCCGGACGACCATCGACCGGGCCGGCTTGCGGCCCCGTCGGCTCACAGCGACGAGAGCAGCTTCGTGCCGTCCGGAACCCCGAGACCGGTGCACGCGTCCCAGCCGTCGGCGGCGGTGTAGGAGCCGTTGTCGCCCACGGTGATGTCACGGAAACCGGCGGCCACCTGACCGGCGCGGATCGAGTCGTACAGCGCGGGCTGGGCGAGTCCGAGCGGCTTGCCGGTCGACTGCGCCAGGCGCGCGACCAGCGCGGCCCAGAGCGGGGCGACGGCGCTCGTGCCGCCGATCACGATGTCCTGGCCGTCGACCCGGACCTTGTACCCGGTCCGCGGATCCGCCACCGCGGACACGTCCGGTACGCCGCGGCCGCCGGGACCGTTCGCGGCGCCGCCCGCGTCCGTCCCGCCGGCGCCCGACGGCACGCCGACTCCCTTCTGCCAGGACGGCAGCGGGAACACGGCGCTGACGCCGCCTCCGGTCGCGCCGGCACCGGTGCCGTTGTTCCAGACCGTCTCGGAGCGGACCGCGCCCGTCGAGGGGTCGGCCTCGAGCCGCGTGCCGCCGCAGGCGAGCGCGTGCGGCGACGACGCGGGGAAGTCGACGTGCGGCTTCCCGTCACCGACGCGGTCGCTGCTGCCGTCGTCTCCGGCGGCGACGGTCGTCGTGGCGCCGAGAGCGGCAGCATCCTGGAGCGCCTGATCGAAGGCGGTGCGCGCCTGGGCGGTCCACTGGTCCTCCGATTGGCCCCAGCTGATGCTGATCGCGGCAGGTGTCGGATCGGCGTGGGCGGCGGTGCTCACCGCATCCAGGAACCCGGCGTCGGTGTTGGGCGCGAAGTACACGACGATGGACGCCTTCGGCGCCAGTGCGCCCGCCACCTCGATGTCGAGCATGACCTCGCCGTCGGCGCCGTTCGCGTTGCCGTCCGGCGCGTTCGAGCCGCCGTCCACGCCCACCGCGGTGACCGACGGCGTCGGGATGCCGAGACCCGCGAAGTAGGTGTCGAGATCGGATTGGACGTACCCTCCGCCGAGCTCGATGATCGCGATCGTCTGCCCGCTGCCGTCGGTGCCTTCGGGGAACGAGTACACCGCGCCCAGCTGCGGCGGCGTGTAGCTCGTGTTGACGGCGGCTGCGGGCACATACCGGAACTGCGCGCGGGCCTGCGGTCGGTTGTCGAGGCCGAGCACGGCCGTGACGACGCCGGACAGCGCGGCCGGGATGCTCAGGCCCCCGGAACGCTGCCGGTACCGCGGCGCCTGCTCGCCGGCGTCCTCCCGGGTCGACTCCGCCAGATCGGTGCCGAACACCCGCGCGACCGTCTCGACCGGGCCGGCGACGCGGACGCGGCGGGCTCCCGCATCCACATCCTCCACCGTCAGGCCGAGGCTCTCGAGCGTGCTGCGGACCAGCTGGACGTCCTCGGGGGTCGCGCCGTACCGCTCCGCCAACTCGTCACGGCTGAGCGGCTGCGTGAACGCCGTCGAGGGAAGCTCGGCCCGCCTCCGCAGCACGAGTGTCGCTTCGACCCGCGATCCCGGCGCGAGGCCGCCGTGGGCGCGGAAGCCGGAACGCTCGGGGCGCTCGCTCCCGGGGAGGGGGACCAGATCGAGGGGCTGCTCGGCATCGCTCATACCCTTCGGTCTACCACCCGCCTCCGACACGGCACAGAGGCAGCGTCAGACCCAGCTGGGCAGCCACATGTGGATCTGCCAGAACCAGAACGGCACCTGCTGGCCGGTCCAGATCGGGTAGAAGAAGGCCGTCACCACCGCGCACGCGGCCAGGAAGACGCCGGTCCAGACGATGCCGCGCGACCTCCTCCGCTCTGGGTCCCTCCGGCTGCCCAGCACCATCGCGATCACGGCCGTCAGGGCGAGGATCAGGTACGGCTCGAAGGCGATCGAGTAGAACGTGAAGATCGTGCGCCCCATGTACAGCCACCACGGCAGGTAGCCTGCCGCGAGGCCTGTGAGGATGAGGCCGATGCGCCAGTCGCGCGTCCGGATCAGCCAGTACACCAGGAACAGGATCGCCGCCGTCGCCGCCCACCAGATCAGCGGGTTGCCCAGCGAGGTGATCGCCGCGGAGCACGCGGAGGACGTGCAGCCGTTTTGTCCCTGCGACGTGCCGACGTAGTACATGCTCGTCGGCCGCAGCATCAGCGTCCACGTCAGCGGGTTCGACTGGTACGGGTGCGGCGTGTGCAGGTTAATGCTGTAGCCGTACATCTCGGTCTGGTAGTGCCAGAGGTTCTGGATCCACAGCGGAACCCAGGCGAGGCCGCCCGTCCACTGCATGTGGACCGATTGGGCCCAGTGCCGGTAGTAGCCGTCGCTCGTGAAGATCCAGCCCGCCCAGCAGGCGACGTAGGTCACGAAGGCGATCGGCACCATCAGCACGAAGGTCGCCGGGGCCTGCTTGAGCAGCGCGCCGCTGATGTAGAAGGGGAGCTTCTCGCGGCGGCGGGCCACCACATCCACCACCACGGTGTAGACGGCGAAGAAGGCGAGGAAGTAGAACCCCGTCCACTTCACGCCGGCGCACAGCCCGCAGAGGAGGCCCGCGGAGATCAGCCACGGCCGCCACCACAGCGCCGGGCCCCAGGCCGGGTCGCGCCCCACCGACCGTTCGGCGGCCACCCGCGCGGCGAGCCGATCCGCCGTCCATCGCCGGTCCAGCAGGATGCAGCCGAACGCCAGCAGCGCGAAGAACATCACGAAGTTGTCGAGCAGCGCCACGCGGCTCATCACGATGGCGTGGCCGTCGATCGCGAACAGGAAGCCCGCGATCGAGGCGATCATCGTCGAGCGGAAGAGCGCCCGGGCGATGAGGAAGACGAGCAGGACCGCGATCGTGCCGACGACCGCCGTCGAGATGCGCCAGCCGAACGAGTTGCCCGCGCCGGTGGCGGCCATCCCGAGCGCGATCAGCCACTTGCCGAGCGGGGGATGCGCGACGAACGACGGATCGGACGAGAAGATCTGCGTGTCGCCCGCCGCGAACCGGCTGTCGGCCTTGTCCGGCCAGCTGCCCTCGTAGCCGAGGTTCCAGAGGGACCAGCTGTCCTTCACGTAGAACGTCTCGTCGAAGACCAGCGAGTGCGGCTGGCCGAGGTTCCACATCCGGAGGATCGCGGCGAGCAGGGTCACGCCGACCGGCGCTCCCCAGTACCAGAGCCGCATCTGCGTCGGGGTGCGCAGGACGCGCGCCCACCAGTCGTCGAGGCGGCTGCCGACGGGCTCGGCGGCGCGGTGCGCGGCGGCGACGTCGGTCGGGGGTGCGAAGGTCACCACGCCATGCTAGAGGCGGAGGCTCCGAGTCGCCTTTCGGCGGGCGCTGTTCCGGCTGTCAGACTGGGGGGATGATCATCCTCGCCGCCACGCCCATCGGCAACCTCGGCGACGCGTCCCGCCGCCTCGTCGAGGTGCTGAGCGAGGCGACCGTCGTGGCGGCCGAGGACACCCGCGTCGCGCAGCGTCTGCTCGCCGGTCTCGGCGTCGAGAACCGCCCGCGCCTGATCGCCCTGCACGACCACAACGAGCGCGACCGCGCCGGTGAGCTGGTCGAGCTGGCGCGCGATCAGGATGTGGTGCTGCTGTCCGACGCGGGGATGCCGACCGTGAGCGACCCCGGCTTCCACCTGGTCGAGGCGGCGGCCGCGGCCGGAGTGGGCGTCACCGCGCTGCCCGGGCCCTCAGCGGTGCTCACGGCGCTCGCCGTCTCCGGGCTGCCGACCGACCGCTTCACGTTCGAGGGCTTCCTCCCGCGCAAGCAGGGGGAGCGCACGTCGGCCCTGCGCGCTCTCGCGGCCGAGCCGCGGACCATGGTGTTCTTCGAGTCGCCCAACCGGCTCGCCGCCTCCCTCGGCGACATCGCCGCCGTGTTGGGCGTCGACCGGCGAGCGGTGGTCTGCCGGGAGCTGACGAAGCTGTACGAAGAGGTCCGGCGCGGCACCGCGGCGGAGCTCGCGGAGTGGGCCGCCGACGGCGTCCGCGGCGAGATCGTGATCGTGGTGGCCGGCGCCCCCGCGCGGGCGGCCGATCCCGAGGCGGCGGTGGAGCAGGTGCTCGCGCTGGTGGCCGCCGGGACGCGGCTGAAGGACGCGGCCGCGGAGGTCGCGGAGGCGACGGGTCTCGGCAAGCGCGACCTGTACCAGGCGGCGCTGGCGCGACGTTCTCCACAGGCGGAGTAACACACGATTTCACGCGCGCCCGCGCCCGTAGGATAGTCACCATGTCCGATGGCTCTTCCTTCTACATCACCACGCCGATCTTCTACGTGAATGATGTCCCGCACATCGGGCACGCCTACACGGAGGTCGCGGCCGACGTGCTGGCCCGCTGGCACCGTCAGGCGGGCGACGACACCTGGCTGCTGACCGGCACCGACGAGCACGGTCAGAAGATCCTCCGCACCGCCACCGCCAACGGCACCACGCCGAAGCAGTGGGCGGACAAGCTGGTGACGGAGGAGTGGCTGCCGCTGCTCGAGACCATCGACATCTCCAACGACGACTTCATCCGCACCACCGACGAGCGGCACGAGGTCAACGTCCAGAAGTTCCTGCAGAAGCTCTACGACGACGGCTACATCTACGCCGGCGAGTACGAGGCGCTGTACTGCGTCGGCTGCGAGGAGTTCAAGCCGCAGAGCGAGATCGTCGACGGCACAGGGGAGTACGAGGGCCAGAAGGTCTGCGCCATCCACTCGAAGCCGCTGGAGCTGCTGCAGGAGAAGAACTACTTCTTCCGGATGAGCCAGTTCGCCGACCGTCTGCTGTCGCTCTACGAGGAGCGGCCGGACTTCGTGCAGCCCGAGTCGGCGCGCAACGAGGTCGTCAGCTTCGTGCGGCAGGGCCTGAGCGACCTCTCCATCTCGCGGTCGAGCTTCGACTGGGGCATCAAGGTGCCGTGGGACGAGTCGCACGTCGTGTACGTGTGGTTCGACGCCCTCCTCAACTACATCACCGCTGTCGGCTACGGGCAGGACGACGAGGAGTTCGCCCGCCGCTGGCCCGCGAACCACCTGGTCGGGAAGGACATCCTGCGCTTCCACGCGGTCATCTGGCCCGCCATGCTGATGGCCGCAGGCCTCG
>JAEWJG010000294.1 GCA_023386675.1 Actinomycetes bacterium | reverse complement strand
GACGTACACGGTCCCGGTCTCGTCGACACGACCCCAGGGGTGCTGTTCAGAAGTAGCCAAGAGCCTCACCTTGCTGCTGCGCGATCCGGACGGGATGCCGCCCGAACGTTTGGGAATCAGCCTATTGCACCGGCCGCGATCACTGCAGGGTGAAGCTGTCGATGGTGGTGGTCACGGCCGGCTTGCCGTCGGTTCCGCCCCCCTGGACACCCTTGTCCGCGACCTGCGTCTTGAGCTGGTCGAGGCCGGAGGTGACCTGGCCGATCACGGTGTAGCCACCGGCCGTGTCCGCGGGGATGGTCGTGTCCTCGTAGACGATGAAGAACTGGCTGCCCTGGCTCTCCGCGTTGTTCCCTTGGCGGGCCATGGCGATGGTGCCCGCCTTGTAGACGTTGTCGGAGGGGGCGTTCTCGATCGGGCCGTAGGAGTATCCCGGGCCGCCCTGGCCGTTGCCCTCCGGGTCGCCGCACTGCAGCACGTAGAAGCCGCCGTTCGTCAAGCGGTGGCAGGTGAGTCCGTCGTAGAACTTCTTCTGCACGAGCGACACGGTGGAAGCGACCGCCTGCGGGGCCGCGGCGCCGTCGAGCGAAACACCCAGCGGGATCCCGTTGATCGTCATCGTGCCGGTCCAGGTGCGGTCCTCTGCCAGCGACTTCGGCGGCACGGTCGCACCGGTCGAGGGCGTGGCGGGCGTCGACGGCTGCGCCGAGGACGACGCCTTCGCGGCGCCCGGCCCCGCGGAGAAGTAGAGGAGCTGCGTGCCGACCGCGAGGGCGACGATGACGAGGGCCGCTATTCCGGCCACCCAGTTGTCACGACGACGGCGCTTGGCCTTGTGCTCGTGCACGGTCTGGCGCGCCTGGTAGGCGCGTAGGCGCTCGCGGGCGAGTCGCGCGTCGCGGTCGTTCTGCTTCGGTGCCACGTGTGTCCTCCGGCGGTCCGTACGGGGGATGTCCGCGAGGCCGAGCCCGCTGGATCATGGAGAACCCTATCGATCGCGCCCTATGGACGACAAACCGGCGCACCCAGGGGAGTGTCGGTGGTCGCGACTACGCTTGTGTGGTGGTCGATGTGCAACCAGGGCTCCGGACGGGAGCGACACCGCTCGCTGTCCGCATGCGCCCGAAATCGCTCGACGAGGTGGCCGGCCAGCGCCACCTGCTCAAGCCCGGGTCGCCGCTGGTCGCGCTCGCCTCCGACAAGGAGGGGCAGTCGGGGTCGGTCTCCGTCATCCTCTGGGGGCCTCCCGGCACGGGCAAGACCACGCTGGCGCAGGCGATCGCGCACTCCTCGGGCCGTCGCTTCGTCGAGCTCTCGGCCGTTACCGCCGGCGTCAAGGACGTCCGCCTGGTGATGGATGAGGCCCTCTCGACCCGTGACCTCTACGGCATCTCGACGGTGCTGTTCCTCGACGAGATCCACCGCTTCACCAAAGCCCAGCAGGACGCACTGCTCCCCGGAGTCGAGAACGGCTGGGTCATCCTCGTGGCGGCCACGACCGAGAACCCGTCGTTCTCGGTCATCTCGCCGCTGCTCTCCCGCAGCCTTCTGCTCACGCTCGAGACGCTGAGCGACGACGACCTGGGCGTGGTGATCGACCGCGCGGTCGCCGACGAACGCGGCCTCGGCGGGCAGTACACGCTCGACCCCGAGGCGCGGGCGGCGCTCATCCGGCTGGCGTCGGGCGACGCGCGCCGGGCGCTCACCGCGCTGGAGGCCGCCTCCGTCACCGCCGCGTCGTCGACGCCGGCCACGTCGAAGAAGAAGCCGGTGATCACGGCCGAGCTGGTGGCGCAGGCGGTCGACCGCGCGTTGCTGCGCTACGACCGCAACGGCGACGAGCACTACGACGTCATCAGCGCGTTCATCAAGTCGGTGCGCGGCTCCGACGTCGATGCGTCGCTGCACTACCTGGCGCGGATGATCGAAGCGGGGGAGGACCCGCGGTTCATCGCACGCCGCATCATCGTGCTCGCCTCCGAAGACATCGGGATGGCCGACCCCACCGCTCTCGGGGTCGCGATCGCCGCGGCCGATGCCGTGCAGTACATCGGGATGCCGGAGGGACGCATCCCTCTGGCCCAGGCCGTCGTGCACCTCGCGACGGCGCCCAAGTCGAACGCGGCGTACATGGCGCTGGATGCAGCGATCGCCGACGTCCGGGCCGGCAAGATCGGCCGTGTGCCGAAGCACCTGCGCGATGCCCACTACCCCGGCGCAAAACGCCTCGGCCACGGCAAGGGCTACAAGTACCCGCACGACGACGCGCTCGGCGTGCTGCAGCAGCAGTACCTTCCCGACGAACTCGACGGCACGACGTATTACACGCCGACCGAGCACGGCAACGAACGGGACGTCTCCGCGCGCCTCGCGAAGCTGCGCCGGATCGTGCGCGGACGCTGACTCCGCTCTGCTATCATTGATCCGCCTAGAAGCGTGTGCGGGGTCGGCTGCCGAGTACACGATTCGACGGGAACAGCCCTGTAGCCGGGCGTCCCTGGCGACAATCCCTCTCTCTGCAGGCAATGCGCTAGGAAGCGCGTGTGTGCCTGCATCCACTACTTCAGAGAGAAAACCGAAAGGAAACCGTGTCTTCACGTTCCCGCAGCAAGACCCGCGAGTCGCGGGCCCTGGGCATCCCGCTCACCCCGAAGGCGGCGCGCTACATGGAGAAGCGCCCCTACGCTCCCGGTGAGCACGGCCGCACCAAGCGCAAGGCCGACTCCGACTACGCGGTGCGTCTGCGCGAGAAGCAGCGTCTGCGCGCCCAGTACGGCATCCGCGAGAAGCAGCTCCGCATCGCCTTCGAGGAGGCGCGTCGCACCCAGGGTCTGACCGGTGAGAACCTGGTCGAGCTCCTCGAGATGCGTCTCGACGCCCTCGTGCTCCGCGCCGGCTTCGCCCGCACCATCACGCAGGCCCGCCAGTTCGTCGTTCACCGCCACATCCTCGTCGACGGCAAGATCGTCGACCGCCCGTCGTTCCGCGTGAAGCCGGGCCAGCTCATCCACGTCAAGGCCCGCTCCGAGGGCACCGAGCCCTTCCAGGTCGCGGCTGCCGGCGGTCACCTCGACGTCCTCCCGAAGACCCCGGGCTACCTCGACGTCGAGATCGACAAGCTGCAGGCCCGCCTGCTCCGTCGACCGAAGCGCGTCGAGGTCCCCGTGACCTGTGAGGTCCAGCTGGTCGTCGAGTACTACGCGGCCCGCTGAGGCAGCGTCTCACTCCCGGACGGGGTCGTGGCCTTCGGGCCGCGGCCCCGTTTCCGTATCCCGCCCGGGTGTCCAGACGGCTACGCTTGTCCCGTATGCCGGAGGCGGAATGAAAGGAGCCCCCATGTCGGGAGGAGACATCGCCGGGCTGATCGCCGCGGTCGTGTTCGCGGTCCTGGTCGGGTTCATCGCCATCCCCCTGATCAAGCTGGGGCGGGTGCTCGACTCGACGCGCGACGCGATCAAGGAGGCGAGCGACGGCATCACGCCGATCCTCGACGAGACGGCGACGACGCTGCAGGAGACCAACAAGCAGCTCGCCCGCGTCGACGTGATCACCAAGAACGTCGCGGATGTGACCGGAAACGTGTCCTCGCTGGTGGCGCTCTTCGCCGCGACCGTCGGGGGTCCGCTGATCAGATTGGCCGGTTTCAGCGCCGCCGCGCGCGCCGCTTTCAAGGCCGCAGGTGGGTTCTCCACCAAGAAGTCCGCATCCCGATAACGCGCAGCGTCCTCCCACTAGACTGGCTCGGGTGCGCCAGGCGTCCGCGCGTGGCCCCATCCGCAGAGGGAGGATCAGCATGAAGAGTTTCCTGTGGCTGCTCATCGGCGTGGGCATCGGCTTCGCCGTCGCCCACAAGGTCAACGAGACCCCCAAGGGCCGCGAATTCTTCGAGAACATCGACCAGAAGGCGCGCGACTTCGGTGAGGCCGTGAGCGACGGCTACCGCCAGCGCGAGGCCGAGATCCGCTCGGCGATCCAGGGCGACTGACGCCCCTTCCTCTTCCCGCACACCTCGATCGACCGGAACACATGCAGACCGCTGAAATCCACCGCCGCTGGCTCGACTTCTTCGCGCAGCGCGGCCACACCGTCGTCCCCTCCGCCTCGCTGGTCAGCGACGACCCGTCGCTGCTGTTCACCGTGGCCGGGATGGTGCCGTTCGTGCCCTACCTCACGGGTGTCGTCCCCGCGCCCTTCCCGCGCGCCACGAGCGTGCAGAAGTGCATTCGCACGCTCGACATCGAGGAGGTCGGTAAGACCCCTCGCCACGGCACCTTCTTCCAGATGGCCGGCAACTTCTCGTTCGGCGACTATTTCAAGGAGCAGGCGATCACGTTCGCCTGGCAGTTGCTGACCACGTCGGAGGACGAGGGCGGCCTGGGCTTCGACCCGAAGGACCTGTGGGTCACGGTCTACGAAGAGGACGACGAGGCGCGCGAGATCTGGCAGCGTGTCTCCACCCTGCCGCCCGAGCGCATCCAGGACCTCGGCAAGGACACGAACTACTGGTCCACCGGCCAGCCCGGCCCCGCGGGCCCCTGCTCGGAGATCTTCTTCGACCGTGGACCGGCGTACGGCATCGACGGCGGCCCCGCGACCGACGACGACCGGTACGTCGAGATCTGGAACCTCGTCTTCATGCAGTACCTGCGCGGCGAGGGCGACGGCAAGAAGGACTTCGAGATCCTCGGCGACCTGCCCAAGAAGAACATCGACACCGGCCTCGGGCTGGAGCGCGTCGCGTTCATCAAGCAGGGCGTCGACAACATGTACGAGATCGACCAGGTGCGGCCGGTGCTCGACCGCGCGGCCGAGCTCGCGGGCAAGCCGTACGGGCACGAGGCCCACGAGGACGACGTGCGCCTGCGCGTCGTCGCGGACCACGTCCGCAGCGCGCTCATGCTGATGGCCGACGGCGTGACGCCGTCGAACGAGGGCCGCGGCTACGTGCTCCGCCGCCTGCTGCGCCGCACCATCCGCTCCATGCGCCTGCTGGGCGTCGAGACGGCGACCTTCCCCGAGCTGTTCCCGGTGTCGCGCGACGCGATGAAGGCGGCGTATCCGGAGGTCGAGACCGAGTTCGACCGCATCTCGCAGCTCGCGTACGCAGAGGAGGAGACCTTCCTGCGGACGCTCGCAGCGGGCACCAGCATCCTGGACACCGCGGTCGCGACCACGCAGAAGGAGGGCCGCGAGCAGCTCGCGGGCGACACCGCGTTCCTGCTGCACGACACGTACGGGTTCCCGATCGACCTGACGCTCGAGATGGCGGAGGAGGCCGGCCTCAGCGTCGACCGCTCCGCGTTCGACAGGCTGATGGCCGATCAGCGCGCCCGCGCGAAGGCGGACGCCAAGGCCAAGAAGACGGCGCTGGCCGACCTGTCGGTCTACAGCACGTTCCGCGCGCAGGGCGAGACCGTGTTCACCGGCTACACCGAGCTGCAGACGGAGTCGAGCGTGCTCGGCCTCATCGTCGACGGCCGGTCGGTCGATCGTGCCCGAGAGGGCCAGGTCGCCGAGATCATCCTGGGCGCCACCGCCCTCTACGCGGAGTCCGGCGGTCAGGATGCGGACGCCGGCACCATCGTGGGCCCGGGCTACGAGCTCGACGTGCTCGACGTGCAGAAGCCGGTGAAGGGCCTCATCAGCCACAAGGTCCTCGTCCGCAGCGGCGAGGTCGGCGTCGGTGCCCCCGCGACCAGCATCGTGGACGGCGACTACCGCCGGGGCGCGCGCCAGGCGCACTCGGGTACGCACATCATCCACGCGGCCCTGCGCCAGGTGCTCGGGCCGAACGCGCACCAGTCCGGGTCGTACAACAAGGCCGGCTACCTGCGCCTCGACTTCTCCTGGAACCAGGCCCTCTCGGCCGAGACGCGGAGCGAGATCGAGGAGATCTCGAACAACGCCATCCGCCAGAACCTCGAGGTGACGACCCGCGAGCTGCCGCTCGCCGAGGCCAAGTCGCTCGGCGCGATGGCGCTGTTCGGCGAGAAGTACGGCGACGTCGTACGTGTCGTCGACATCGGCGGCCCCTGGTCGCGCGAGCTCTGCGCGGGCACGCACGTGTCGACCAGTTCCGAGATCGGGATGATCAACCTGGTCAGCGAGTCGTCCGTCGGTTCGACGAACCGCCGCGTCGAGTCGCTGGTCGGTCTCGAGGCGTTCAAGGACCTCGCGGTGGAGCGCACGATCGTGTCGCAGCTGTCGAGCTCGCTCAAGACACCCCGCGAGCAGCTGCCGGAGAAGATCGCCGACCTGATGGCGAACCTCAAGGCGGCCGAGAAGCGCATCCAGGCGTTCGAGGCCCGCGCGGTGCTCGACAAGGTGCCGTCGCTGCTCGAGTCGGCGACGCGTCGCGGCGCAGTCACCGTGGTGGCCGAGGACGCAGGCACGCTCAACACCGCCGACGACCTGCGCCTGCTGGTGACCACGGTACGAGAGCGGCTCGGGTCGGACGCGGCGGCGGTCGCCCTCGCGGCGCGCGCCGGCGGCAAGCCGGTCGTCATCGTCGGCACCAACCAGGCGGCTCGCGACGCCGGCGTCAACGCCGGCGCCCTGGCCAAGACCGCGGCGGGCGTTCTCGGCGGCGGGGGCGGCGGCAAGGCCGACCTCGCGCAGGGCGGCGGGACCGACGCGGACGCGATCCCGGCGGCGCTGAGCGCGGTCGTCTCGGCGATCGGATAGCGCCCGGTGCGCAGCGGGGTGCGCGTCGGCATCGACGTGGGAAAGGTCCGGATCGGCGTCAGCCGCTCCGACCTCCACGGGATGCTGGCGACCCCGGTCGAGACGGTCGCACGCTCCGAAGACGGTGTGGATCGGCGCCGGATCGGGGAGATCGTCGGGGAACTCGGAGCCTTCGAGATTATCGTCGGACTGCCACTGGCGCTCTCGGGCGCCCGCACGGCCTCCACGGGCGACGCCATCGGCTTCGCCGAAGCGCTGGCCTCCGAGGTGGGTGTTCCGGTACGACTGGTGGACGAGCGACTCTCCACGGTGTCGGCGTCCCAGGCGCTGCGCGCGTCGGGCAGGAACACGAAGAAGGCGCGTCCGGTCGTGGATCAGGTCGCCGCCACGATAATTTTGCAGCACGCCCTCGACACGGAACGGGCCACCGGCCGTCCGCCGGGTGACCCCGTCGAAACGAGCATTGGACACTAGTTTGTCTCAGAACCCCCAGGAGCGGCCGGAGCCGCCCGCCTTCCCGGCTGTGAACCGTCCACCGGCGGTTCCACAGACGGGCGCGGCGTCCGGCGGCGGAGAACGGCCGCCGATGACGCGCCGCGAAGCCCGCGCCGCCCGCGAGGCGGAGGAGCGGTCGCAGGAGCAGGG
>JAEWJG010000290.1 GCA_023386675.1 Actinomycetes bacterium | reverse complement strand
GGCCGGCGGGGCCGGTGGCGACGGCACAGGCGGCGGCGCCGCCGCGCTCTGGGCGAACCGCAACAACCGCATCCTCCTCCTCTCCGTCGCCGCGCTGGCGGTGGTGCTGGTGCTCGTCGGCCTGTTCGCGCTCGGCACGCGCATCCCTTCCCTGCTCGGTGCCGCGAAGGCCGCCCCGCAACCGTCCGCCACCACCACCGGGAAGGCAACGACCCCGACGCCCACCCCGACGCCGACCCCCGTCCCGACCATCACGCCGAAACCGGCCGCCGCGGTCGGACCGGGAACGCACCCGTGGGATGCGCTGGGCGGCGGAGAGTGCATCCAGCCGTTCACCTCGGTCTGGGCGGAGGAGTTCACGGTCGTGGACTGCACCGCAGCGCACACGGCGCAGCTCGTCTACACCAACCTGATCTCCGCCGACCCGGCCGCACCGTACCCGGGCGCGGATGCGCTCGCTGCACAGATTCCCGGCCTGTGCACCGCCTCGGGCGTGGTCGATCTCGGGGCCGCCGGCGCGTATCCCGATCTGCAGGTGGTCGGGTCGTACCCCGCGACCGAGCAGCAGTGGAAGAGCGGCCAGCGGTCGTACTACTGCTTCGCCGACCGTTCGAGCGGGCAGCCGCTCACGTCCTCCGTCGCGGGACCGGGCCCGAGCGCCTGAACCCCAGGGCCTGCACCCGAGGCCGACGGACCGTCAGAGCTCGCTCTCGACCGGCTCCCGCGTGACCAGGTCGTGCACGCCGTTCAGCACCTCGTCCGGCCGGAACGGGTACCGCTCGATCTCGGTGCGGTCGCTGATGCCGGTGAGCACCAGGATGGTGTGCAGGCCGGCCTCGATGCCCGCGATGACGTCCGTGTCCATCCGGTCGCCGATCATGGCGGTGTTCTCGGAGTGCGCACCGATGCGGTTCATCGCCGAGCGGAACATCATCGGGTTCGGCTTGCCGACCACGTAGGGGTCGCGTCCCGTCGCCTTGGTGATCATGGCGGTCACGGCGCCGGTCGCGGGCAGGGGGCCCTCTGCGCTCGGGCCGGTCGCGTCCGGGTTGGTCGAGATGAAGCGCGCGCCCTTGCCGATCAGGCGGATGGCCTTGGTGATCGCGTCGAAGGAGTAGCTGCGGGTCTCGCCGACGACCACGTAGTCCGGGTTGGTGTCGGTCATGATGAACCCCGCCTCGTGCAGGGCGGTCGTCAGACCCGCCTCGCCGATGACGTACGCACTGCCGCCGGGCATCTGCGACTTGAGGAAGTCGGCGGTGGCGAGCGCGGAGGTCCAGATCGACTCCTCCGGAACGTCCAGGCCCGAGGTGCGCAGCCGGGCCGCGAGGTCGCGCGGGGTGAAGATGGAGTTGTTCGTCAGCACCAGGAACGGGGTACCCTGATCCCGCCACTGCTGGATGAGCTCCGACGCCCCCGGCAGCGCCTGGTTCTCGTGGACGAGCACGCCGTCCATATCGGTGAGCCAGCACTCGATCTCGTCGCGACGCGTCACGTGGACTCCTTTCGGCGGGAATCGGATGCGTCCAGCTTAGGGGCCGCGGGCCGCGCGGCGGTGAGGTGCGTGCGGTCGGTGGATAACCTGGGCCTGTGGACGAGACGCCGAACCCGACGCACGAGCTGACCACCAACGGTGTCGGACCGTGGCCCGGCGAATGGCCGGACGACCCGCGCTACGACGCGGAACTCCTGCGCCACGGCGACACCCGCAACGTGATCGACCGCTACCGCTACTGGAGCATGGAGGCGATCGTCGCCGACCTGGACGAGCGCAGGCACCCGTTCCACGTCGCCATCGAGAACTGGCAGCACGACATGAACATCGGCTCGATCGTTCGCAGCGCGAACGCCTTCCTCGCGGACACCGTCCACATCATCGGGCGACGCCGTTGGAACAAGCGCGGCGCGATGGTCACCGACCGCTACCAGCACGTCCTCCACCACGACGATGTGGACGCGTTCGTGGCCTGGGCGCGCGGCGCCGGGCTGCCGGTGATCGCGATCGACAACGTCCCCGGCTCGGTCGGCATCGAGACGTTCGCGCTGCCGCGGGAGTGCGTCCTGCTCTTCGGTCAGGAGGGCCCCGGCCTGTCGCCCGCGGCCCTGGAGGCGGCGGACGCGGTGGTCGAGATCGCCCAGTTCGGCTCCACCCGCTCCATCAACGCGTCGGCCGCTGCCGCCATCGCGATGCACACCTGGGTCACCCAGCACGTCCCCTTCCCCTAGCCGCCGAGCACAGGAAAAACGTCACCGTCCGGCCCCAAGCGCGACGTTTTTCCTGTGCTCGCGGGCATCGGGAGGCGAGTCAACGGTTGGTGAGGCGCCAGACGAGCTTCAGGCCGGACCAGTCAGGGTCGATGGCTGCGACTTTGACGTCCACCAGGCCGCGGGCGAGCGCTGCGTCACGGATGACGTTCTCGTTCAGGTCGCTCACGTGCCCCGCGGCCTTGCGGGGCCACGCCGCCCACACCATCCCGTCGGGGCGGATGCGCTCGCCGAGGTCGTCCAGCTCGGCGAGGAAGTCGGCGGCCGAGCGGTAGAAGGCGAGGACGAGTCCGGCCGCCCCCTCCTCCACCCAGGCGACGTCGGGCGCATCCGGGACGTCCCACCCGGCGTCGGCGTGCAGCACGGCCGCGCGCATCCCGGGCTTCAGCCCGAGCTTTCGCCAGAGCGGAGTTGCCGAGTAGCCGGCCGGCGCGCTCACTCGCGCCATCCCGCGTCGTCGGCGATGCGGCGGATGGCCTCCGCGTCCAGGTCGTACACGGTCTCGCCG